>CAZUKT010000101.1:0-11064 GCA_964620975.1 uncultured Rubrivivax sp.
AAAGTGAGTCGGCCGCGGGGCCGAAACCCCCGCCTGCAATGCGCATCAACACCCGCCAGCCGACCCGCGAAGCGCCACGGCACTGCAAGCAAGAAAGGCAAGCCAGCAAGGCAACCCAGCAAGGCAAGCCAACGCAATGCAATGCAGCACCCCAACCCTCACCCACAGCGCGGGCAAGCGACATGCACAGCGCTACACCGCCCCGGCCCGCCGCAGTGTCTCCAGCACCGGCCGGCGCAGCACCTCGCGCAGTCCCCACCAGCCGGCCATCAGGGCCAGCACCGCACCGGCCAGCGCGCCCACCAGGGGCACCCAGGGCGAAGGGGTCCAGGCAAATTCGAACACATAGCGCGCCAGCAACCAGCCCACCGCCATGGCCGCCATTGAAGCCAGCAATCCGGCCAGCGCCCCCACGCCCAGCAGTTCAGCCCGCTGCACCTGCCCCAGCAAACGGCTGCCGGCACCCAGCGCCCGCATGATGGCGAATTCACGCGACCTGGCCTCACGCGTGGCGGTGATGGCCGCAAACAGCACCACCAGCCCCGCCACCAGGGTGAAGCCAAAGAGGAACTCCACCGCACGGATCACCTGGTCCAGCACACGCTGCACCTGCGCAATGCTGGCCGACACGTCCACGTTCGTGATGTTGGGGAAGTCGCGGCTCAACTGGTTGTCAAAACTCGGCGCCCCTGGCGTGGCAGCCGGTGCACGGAAGGCGCTGATGTAGCTGGCCGGCACGCCGGGCATTTGCGCCAGCGGAAAGAGCACAAAAAAGTTCACGCGCATGGAACCCCAGTCCACCTTGCGCAGCGTGGTGATGCGGCCTTCTTGCATGACGCCCGCGATGTCAAACCGCAGCGTGTCACCGAGCTTGAGTTTCAGTTCCAGCGCCAGGCCTTCTTCCACGCTCAGACCATCGGCTTCGTCGGCCACCCAGCGGCCGGCCACCACCTGGTTGTGCTCGGGCATCACGGCGCTGTGGCTCAGGTTGAATTCGCGCTCGACCAGGCGGCTGGCGCGGCCGCCGTCAAAGCTGTCGGCGGTGACAGTGCGGCCATTGATGGCCACCAGCCGGCCGCGGATCATGGGGAACCAGTCGTAGCCGGTGATGCCCGCGCCGTCGAGCCGGGCCTTGAAGGCCTGCGCTTGTTCGGGCTGCAGGTTGATGACAAAGCGGTTGGGCGCGGTGGGCGGCGTGGCGTTGCGCCAACTGCTGATGAGGTCGGTGCGCAGCAGCACCAGCAACACCAGCGCCAGCAAGCCCACGGCCAGCGCGCTGACCTGCAGCACGGCAAACGCGGGCCGTGCGGCAATCTGCCGGGTGGCCAATATCAACCAGCGCGGGCCGCCCGCATCGGGCACCACGCGCTTGAGCAGCCACACCGCGCACCAGGCCAGCAGCGCAAACACGCCCACTGCCACGGCAAAACCGCCCACGGCAATGGCACCCAGTTTGATGTCGGCCGACACCGCCATCAAGAGCGCCGCAAAGCCGCCCACGCCGGCCAGCAGCACGGTGGCCGATGAGGCTTTGAGCCCGCCCACGTCGCGCCGTATCACACGCAGCGGCGGCACACTGGCCAATTGCAGCACCGGCGGCAGTCCAAAGCCCAGCAGCAGTGTCAGGCCCACGCCCAGGCCAAACAGCGCCGGCATGGGCCCGGGCGGTGGCAGCGCTGCGTCTACCAATCCGGCCAGCAGCCACACAAAGACAAAGTGCACGGCCAGGCCAATGAGCACACCCGCAGCGCTGGCCAGCACACCCAGCATGCCGAATTCCAGCGCGTAGGCGCCGGCGATGCGGCGCTGGCTCAGGCCCAGCACACGCAACATGGCGCAGTCGTCCAGGTGGCGCTGCGCAAATTCACGCGCGGCAATGCCTACCGCCACCGCCGCCAGCAGAGGAACTCCTCGGCGCGGTCCAGCGTCTGGCGCATCTCGGGGCGGCCGCTTTGCAGGCTTTCCACACGCACGCCGCGCAAGGGCACGGCCTTGATCTGTGCTTCGGCGTAGGCCACAAAGTCGCGCACGGCGGCGGTGGCTTTGGATGCGGCCATGCCGTCGGGTGCGGCCACGGCCAGGCGGTAGCTCACGCGGCTGGCGGGCTGGATCAAGCCGGTGGCGGGCAGGTCGCTCTCGGCCAGCATCACACGCGGCGCAAAGGTGGAAAAGCCCGCACCCCGGTCGGGTTCGATGACGATGACGCGGCTGATGTTGAAGGTGGCATCCCCCAGCAGCAGTGCATCACCCAGCTTGAGTTGCAGCGCGTCCAGCAAGGCTGCGTCCACCCACACGGTGCCAGGCTGGGGCGCGGCAGCCAGCAATTGCACCGGGCCACCTGCTGCGGCCTGCAGTTGCAGCTTGCCACGAAGCGGGTAGCTGGTGCTGACGGCCTTGACGGCCACCAGTCGCGTGGCGCCGCCCTTGTCGTCGGGCGCACGGCCCATGCTGGGGAAACCGGCGCTGGTGGCCACCTGCAGGCCCAGCGCCTGCGCCTTGGCCGCCAGGGCGGCCGGTGCCGGCTGGTCGCTGCCCACCACGGCGTCGCCGCCCAGCAACTGGCGTGCGTCACGTTGCAGGCCGCCGCCCAGGCGGTCGGCGAAAAAGCCCACGGCAGTGAGTGCGGCCACCGCCAGCATCACGGCCACGGCCAGCAGGCGCAGTTCACCGGCACGAAAGTCACGCAAGGTCTGGCGCCAGGCCAGGGCGCGGATGGAAGGCGGGCGCAGTTCACTCATGCCGGCACGGTAACGGATTGGCGCCGTGCCGTCGGTGCGGTGTTGAATTGACCGTGCAAGCCGGCTGAACTGCGGCCGGCTGCGCAGGTGATCCAATCACCTGCATGAACACGATGCCCCCGATCTTTGTCTCGCACGGCTCGCCCATGACGGCGCTGGAGCCGCGTGAGGCCGGCCACTTCATGCAGCGCCTGGGCCCGGCCGTCACGGCCGCGTTTGGCAAACCCAAGGCGGTGCTGGCCATTTCGGCGCACAGCCTGGCACGCCAGCCGGTGCTGCTGGCCGCGCCGCAGCACGAGGCGATTTACGACTTTGGCGGCTTCGACCCCAAGCTGCACACGCTGCGCTATGACGCGCCCGGCGCGCCCGACCTGGCGCCGCGTGTGGCGGCCTTGCTGCAGGCGGTGGGCATACAGGCCCATGTGGCGCCCGAAGGTGGCTTGGACCACGGCATCTGGACGCCGCTGCGCTACATGTTCCCTGACGCAGACCTGCCCGTGCTGCCACTCGCCTGGCCGCCCAACCTGCCCCCTGCGGCGCTGTTTGCCATGGGCGAGGCGTTGGCGCCGCTGGCCGAAGAAGGCGTGCTCATCATGGGCAGCGGCAGCATCACGCACAACCTGCGGCGGGTGTTTGCAGGTGGCCTGCGGGCCGACATCGACTTGCCTGCCACGCCCGAAAGCACAGCCTTCCGCGACTGGTTTTTGCAGCGCAATGCGGCTGCCGACTGGGACGCCCTGCTGGCCTACCGCAGCCAGGCACCGCACGCGGTGCTGATGCACCCCACCGACGAACACTTGCTGCCGTTTTACGTGGCTGCCGGCGCGGCCGGGCGTGTGCCGGCCGCACGCATCCACCACAGCCTGACTTTTGGCGACCTGGGCATGGACGCGTATGCCTTTGGCCCAAGCGGGGCAACGCTGGCGGCCGCGCTGGCCTGACGCGCCTTGCCCCCTCTCTCACAAGTGGGAGAGGGGGCAAGGCAACTACTTGAACGGCTCGGGCGCCACCGCGCTGTTCATCCACTTCATCACGCCTGCGTGTGGCGCGTAGGGCACGCTGCTCCACAGCCTGAACAGCGCTTCAATCTCGGCCAGCGGCGCCGTGTTGAAGTCGAGCTGCGGCACCTTGGCACCTTCGGCGTTGGTCACCAGGCCCCAGTTGGGCGGCACCAGGCCCCCCGTGTCACCCAGCCACTTGTACGACCACAGCGACGACGCCCAGCCCAGCCGGGCGTAGGTGTCGAAGGTGGTGCGGGTGATCTGCCCACCCAGGTCCACCGGGATGTGGGCCCAAGGCTGAAACTCACCCACGAAGAAGGCCGCGTTCAGCCCCTTCATGCGGTCGGCCCATTCACACACACCGCCGGGCTTGGTCTTGGGCAGGCATTGCAGCCAGTTCTGGTGCACCTCGGCACCCGGCTTGCCCCAGCCAAAGTGGCCGGGATAAAAGTGCATTTCATAGGCCACGTTCAGCAGGTCTTGTGCCGCCGGTGGCCCGCCGTAGGCGTCGACACCACGAAAGTGCCCCTGCAGGATCACCACGTGCGCTTTGTCCACCACGCGGATGGCGTGGTACAGCGCCTTGTTCACGGTGGCCATGTCGGCTTCGGTGCTGCCCCAGGGTTCATTCAGCAGGCTGTAGCCGGCCACGGCGCTGCGGTCTTTGTAGCGCAGCGCGATCTGCTGCCACAGCCAGGCGGTGCGGGCCTGGTAGTCAGGCCGCTTCCAGTATTCGTTTTGGTTGGCGCAGCCGCTGTGGTGTTCAGTGCCCTGCGCGCCCACGGCGCCGTGCAGGTCCAGAATGACGTACAAACCACGCGCTTCGGCCTGGTTGATGGCCTCGTCCAGGTAGTGCCAGGCGTCGGCGCGCAGCTTGTAGGGCTGGGTCTCGTCTTCCAGCAGGCTCCAGATGAAGGGCAGGCGGATCAGGTTCAGGCCAAAACGCGGCAGCAGATTCCAGTCACGTTCAGTCATCCAGTGGTCGCGGTGCAGCTTGAGCAGGCGTTCGCGCTCGGCGCGGCCAAAGCGCTTGTCGAGCACGGCTTCAAGCTTGCACTGGTCGCCGATGTCGTGGGTGCCCTGGTTCATCATCCAGAACTCGGGCATCAGCCAGTTGCCCAGGTTGACGCCCTTCAGGGCGATGGGTTTGCCGTCTGGAAGCACCCACTGCGTGCCTTGGGTGTGCAGCAGGGGCAGGGGCGCGGCAGCTTGGGTCACCGAACTCATGACAAGGGCCAGGCTCAAGGCGGCGGTGCGCAGGCGGTTGCGCCAGGCCAGGACGGTTTGCAAAGTGCTCATCGCTGGATTGTCGATGAAGGAGACTGGCTGCCTGCTCAAGCCACGTGACGAACCCACCGGTAGGCTGCCAAGTACCCCTGAAGCAGGGATGGTTTTTGAAAGCAAACGTGCTTAAGGTAGATGCGCGTCAAGCCTTTGAACCCAAGCACTCGGAGAACCGATCATGAATGCAATGCTGCGCAATTCCTACCCGGCCCTGCTGCTGGCTGCCGGGCTGAGCCTGGCCACGCCGCATGTGAGCGCGCTGACCGTGTACTCAGGCTCTGCCACCATCCCGGGCACGTGGCTGATCGACTTTGAAACCGGCGCCATCGTGGCCGTCGATCCGGCCGCCGATGTCTGGTGGAGTCAGATCAGCATGGTCACCCGCGCCTTGACGCCGGCATCGGCCGTGGTGACCGGTTCCACTTCGCGCCTGACGGGCCTGGGCATGGTGGACTACAGCGCTTTGGGTGTGTCCCACCTGCAGGCGCTCACTTACGACAATGCGCCCATCGACGGCAGCGACGACTCCAACCTGCTGGTGCCGGGCTACGTGTTTGCCGTGCACACCACAGCCGGCAACTACGTCAAGGCCGTGGTCACCGGGCCGTTTGACCCCATGCAGAACAATGGTCTGCCCATCCGCTGGGAAACCTTGTCGCCCGTGCCCGAACCCGGCACCTGGGCGCTGGGCTTGGCGGGTTTGCTGGCCGTGGCCGGCCGCGTGCGCCGCGTGCGCCACGTGCGCCACGCTGCTTGATCTGCAGGCCCGGGCGGCCTACGCGCCGCCCGCCGCGGCAAAGCAGTCGTCCAACTGCTGCACCCAGCGCGCCTTGTCGGCAGCAGGCGCAAAGCTGGCTTCAAAACTGTTGCGGGCCAGCGCATACGCCTGTGCCGCACCCAGCTGCGGCAGCGCGGCAAAGGTGTGCACAAAGTTCTGGTTGATGTAGCCACCAAAGTAGGCCGGGTCGTCGCTGTTGATGGTGGCGCACAGGCCTGCGTGCAGCAGCGCCGGCAGGTTGTGCTCGGCCAGGGTCTTGAAGACACACAGCTTGACGTTGGACAGCGGGCACACCGTCAATGGCGTGCGGTCCACCGCCAGCCGTTGCACCAGCGCCGGGTCCTGCATGCAGCGCACGCCGTGGTCGATGCGCTGCACCTTCAGCACGTCCAGCGCATTCCAGATGTATTCGGGCGGGCCTTCTTCGCCGGCATGCGCCACCAGATGCAGGCCCAGCTCGCGGCAGCGGGCAAACACACGCGCAAATTTCTCTGGCGGGTTGCCACGTTCGCCGCTGTCCAGCCCCACGCCAATGAAGTGTTGGCGCCAGGGCAGGGCCTGCGCCAGCGTGTCCAAGGCGGCTTCTTCGCTCAGGTGGCGCAAGAAACACAGGATCAGGCTGGCGCTGATGCCCAGCTCGGTCTTGGCTTGCTGGCATGCCCGTGACAAACCCTGGATGACCGTGGCCATGGGAACACCGCGGTCGGTGTGGGTCTGAGGGTCAAAAAACAGTTCGGCATGCACCACGTGGTCGGCCGCCGCGCGCTGGAAGTAGGCCCAGGCCATGTCGAAGAAGTCCTGCTCGTGCAGCAGCACGCTGGCGCCGGCGTAGTAGATGTCCAGAAAGCTTTGCAGGTCACTGAAGGCATAGGCCGCCCGCAGCGCGTCCACGCTGGGGTAGGCCAGTGCCACGCTGTTGCGCTGCGCCAGGGCAAAGATCAACTCGGGCTCCAGCGAGCCTTCAATGTGGATGTGCAACTCTGCCTTGGGCATGGCGCACAACAAGGCGGCGAGTGTGTTGCGGGGCAGGTCTGGCATCGTTGGCATAAGGGGTCTCGGCAGCTTGGGCGCAATGCTATGCCCAGCACCGCCTTGGCCAAGCGCCACCTTGCCGCGCGGTGCTACTTGCGTATGGCGGTGAGCGACTGCCCGGCCTGAACGGTGGCCGGCACGTAGGCCAGGCGCGCACCTTGCACCGGCTGCACCGCGCAGACCGATGCGTTGACCTCCAGCAAGAAGCTGTTCACGCGGGTCTGCACCTGCAGCATAGCCACCACCTCCTGCGCTTCAATGTCAGCCGCGTAGGTGGCGTCCGAGATGTAGCTGCGCACCTCCAGGGGTGCGCCGCCCATGGCGCCGTGCGTGGCCATGTAGGGCACGATCTGCAGCTTGCAGCCGGGCTCGCTCTCCATGCCGGTGTTGTCAAAGCTGAAGCCCGTGGACACACCCGCCTTGATGCAGTCAAAGCGGCAGGCGTCTCGCATGCGGCGGTGCCATTGCCGCAGCCGGTCCAGCCGCACCGACTGCGGCACAGTCAAGGACTTGCCGCTGCCAGCGCGCGCCGCGCCTGCAAGCTCGCGGTATTCCTGCGTTTGCATGAAATAGTTGGAAAAACGTTCGTCGCGCACCACGTGCAGCACGCGTTCCACGTTGGCGGGGATCACGTCCGCCTTTTGTTGGCCGATCTGGAAAAAGTCCAGGCCCACTTCAATGGCGGCGGTGGCCGCGTTGAACACCAGGTTGGCCGGCGACGGCGCGTTCAGGATCTGCAGCCCGTACTCTGTGGGCGACTTTTGCAGCGCCCGCCGGACGGCGTCAAACAGCACCATGGCGCTGACCTGGATGCCGTCCTTCTGCAGCTTGCGCGCCAGGTAGATGACGGCGGCGCCACCCCGGCTGTGGCCAGCCAGCACCACGGGCGCGCCCGGGTGCGCCTTGACGCGGCTGTACATCAGCTCGGCAATCTCCCAGGTCTCCAGGCCCAGTTCGGTGGGGCCGCGCAGGTACTCGGCGGCCGGGCCGTTCTGGGTTTTCAGGCTCCAGCAAAAGCCCCGCCGCATGTCGGCGTGGTAGTCAGAAAAGTTGTCCGGCCCAGTGCCGTCGATGATGTAGATCACGCCTTGCTCCCCTGGGCCCGCAGCCGCGCCCTTGGCGGGTATTCAACCACCTCACAGGGGCCATGCTGCAGGTGCAGCGCACGTCATGTCCCCTGGCGGATGGACTGCTGCAGCGTGTGGCACCCAGCCTGCGCGCACAGCGCCTGGGCCTTCTTCAGCGCATGAAACGGCCTTGCTGCGTGATGATGGTGGAATCCACATAGTTCGATCCCGTGCGGTCGCCCGGCCCGTAGCGCAGGCGCAGGCCGCCCAGGTCAATCTCGCCCAGGTCTTCAAGTGCCTGTATCAGCCGCGCTGCCGTGGGTTCGCGCCCGGCACGCTGCAGGCCCAGCAGCAGCAGCTTGGCCGACGCAAAGCCGTACAGGCCCGCATACGACAAGGGCTGCTGCGCCGCCGCCGCTGCGGCGCCGTATTCACGCGCCAGCGCCGTGGTGGCACTGAAGGGCGAAGGCATGACCTGCATGACGATGGCGCCGCGTGCTTGGGCGCCCAGCGCCTGCACGTAGTCGTTGTTGCTGGTGTTGGACAGCGAAATGAAAGTGGCACTGGCGCCCATGGCGCGGTAAGCCTGTATGAAGCCGGCAGCCGCCTTGCTGGACGACACCAGCATCACTACCTGCGGCCGCTGCGCCACCAGCACACGCACGGCGTCGGCCACGTCGGCCTTGCGGTTGTCCATGCGCGCCACGGCCACGGGCTGCACCTGCAATTCCTTCATCACCCGCTCGATGCCGGCCATGGTGTCGCGGCCAAAGGCGTCGTCGGCCAGCAGCAGGCCAAAGCTGCGCACGCCTATGGAATGCTGCTGCCGTATGGCCCGTTCGGCTTCTTTCTGGTAGCTGGCGCGCAGCGTAAAGATCTCGCGCCGTGGTGGGTCGTTCACGAACGAAGCCCCGGTCTGCGGCCCGATGACCGGGATGCCGTGTGCGGCCACCGCCGGCAGCATGGCTTCCATGGACGGTGTGGTGCGTGGCATCAACAAGGCCAGAAGCTCTTTGCCGGCCACCAACTGGGCCAGCAGCGCTTCGCTTCGTTTGGGGTCTTGCCCGTCGTCCAGCGTCTGCAATTGCACCGGCCGCCCCATCACGCCGCCGCGCGCGTTGGCGGCGTCCAGCTGCAACCGGGCGCCGTTGATGGCTTCGGTGTTGGAACCCGCCAGCACGCCGGTAAACGGCCCGATGTGGTGCACCACCAGCGGTTCACCGGCTGCCAAGGCCCCGCCCGATGCCAGCCACGCCGCAAGCACAACCGTTGCCGCCCACCTGCGCCGTAGCCGATTCATACCCGCTCCTTGCGTGGATCGCCGTTGTACCAGGGCCAGTACTGTGCGCGCCAGGCTGTGGGCTCTGGCCTCGGGCACTACTTAGGGGTCAACCCCTGCGCCTGTGTGCGCATAGCTTCAACGCGGCGCGTCCACGTTGATGTTGTCTTGCACCGTGGCCTGCCGCACCGACGTGATGCTGCGGCCGCTGACGCTGCCCAGCGCCGGCGCGGCTTCACCCTGGTTGCGCACGCCCGACACGTGCACCGACAGGCGCGGCGCCGCCACATCGGGGCTGTTGGTGTAGCCCACCACAGGGCTGCGCCCAAGCGCGCCGCGCAGGCCCTGCACCTGCACATGGGTCAGGCCGGCGCTGGCCGCCACCTGCGCTGCATTCAGTTCCACCACGGCGCGCAGCACCAGGGGCCCGGGCAAGGTGCCCAGGGGCTGCAAGTCCACGTCCTGCACACGCAGCTCGCCGTCCATCGCCCGGGCGCCCACGGTCAGGTACACCAGGCGCGGCACGGGCACCTCGGTGCTCAGGCGCACGCCCGACAGCAGCGCGCGGTTGGGCGCGTCGGTGCATTGCTGTTGAAAGCTCACCGGATAAAAACCCGCACCCAGCGGCGACGCGCCTTCGTGGCGGCGGTATTCCAGCAGCAGGCCCTGCACCTGGCCGCCGCCGACTTGAAAGTCGATGTCGGCGGTGTTGATGCTCACCACGTGCTGGCGCCGTATGGTCACGTCTTGCAGCAACACGTCTTGCGTCTGCATCTTCACCGACCGGCCCTGGCAGTCTTCAACCCACAGGCGGCGCACACGGACCACACCGCCACGGCTGGCGTACACGCCGTTGGGTGCATGGCCAAACACCGACAGGCCGTCGGCGTCGGCCGTGCCGCCGGTGCACAACACGCGGCGCACGCGCAGGTCTTCAATGTCCACGGGGCCATTGATCTCACTGATGGACAGGCCCTTGCAGGCGCCGCGCTGGGCGTTGGCGCGGTCCACGCCGTCGACTTCGATCTGGCTGCACTGCACCCGCGTGTAGCGGCCAAACACCAGCAGGGCCTGGTTTTCGGCTGTGCTGGTGGCGTCGTGGTTGTAGGCGCCTGACACCCGCATGCGTGCCCACTGCACCTGGCCGCCGTCACCGCCGCCGTGGCGCAGGTAGATGCCATTGGCGCAGCGCCCGTTCAGCAGCAGGCTCAAGCGGCCGGCCGTGCCCGGGGCCGCGTTGATGCTGCTGCTGTTGGCGGCGGCCGTGTGGCAGCTCAGCAGCGTGGCGAAAGGTGCCGTGGCCGGGTCCAGCTCAATCTGCACATCACCCTGGCACTGGATGTGCAGCGCCCCGGCGGGCAAAGAAGCCGGGTTGGCCAGCGGGCCCGACACGCGGTAGCGGCCGGCAGGCAGCACGGCCAGCAAACCTGCGGGGATGCAGCGGTCAAACAAGGCGCGAAATGCGGCGGTGGCATCGCGGGCGCCGGTGGCGTCGGCACCCGCCAGCGTGGCCGCCTGCGGTGGTGCCAAGGGCAGGGCCTGCGCCGCCGCCAGCGCAGGCCCGCACAGCCATGCGGCGCCTGCGGCCTGCAGCACGCCGCGCCTGCGCAGGGTTGCGGGTTTCACTTCAGCACGTCGGCCACACCCGCCACATCGGCCACACCCGCGACACCCGCCGCGTGCGCCTGCTGGTCGGCGTGGTAACTGCTGCGCACCATGGCCCCCACCGCCGCGTGCGTGAAGCCCATGTTGGCGGCTTCGCGTTCAAACATCTTGAAGACGTCGGGGTGCACATAGCGCCGCACCGGCAGGTGGTGGCCGCTGGGCGCCAGGTACTGGCCGATGGTGAGCATGTCGATGCCGTGTGCACGCATGTCGCGCATCA
>CAZUKT010000102.1:0-11040 GCA_964620975.1 uncultured Rubrivivax sp.
CGATCATTGGGTTTCTCCGGAGTCCTCGTGTCTTGGAAATTTCAGGTTATTCGATGTATCCACGTGTGTCATCGCAAGCCAAGGATGCGACCACCCATCTGAAGGGGCTCGTTTTCCCGAGTTTCTGTGCCCGGTGTCATCAAGGTGCAAAGGCCCGCCCTGGCACCGTGCAGGCGCCCCGGTTTGGCACGCCCGTTTTGGCCCCAAACGGTGCACTGCCCTTGGCACGCATTGCCACCCCTGGGCGCAAGCTGTCAAGGGCTGCAGCCAGCGCCTTGCAAAGCTTGCTGCCGCCGCGCTTGCACGGTGGCCGGCAGGCGCTGCGCACGGGCCAGCGCCTCAAACCCGGCCGAAGCCTCTTGCACGAGCCGGCAGGCCGTGGCCGCGTCGGCCGGTGCCAGCGCGCGGGCCAGCAGGTGCGCACCCAGCGCAGCTTCACGCGCCAGCAGCGCATTGAAGGGCTCGGCCGCCGCCTCGGTGCGCAAAATCTGCAAGGCCGCCTGCGCCTGGTCTGCCAGGGCCTGCTTTTCAGCGGCTGGCAGGCGTGGGGACGCCAGCAGCACCCTTGCGCGCACCAAGGCGTACTTGGCATCGTCGGCATCCTTGGGTGCGGCAATGGGCCCCAGCCGCTGGTCCAGCGCCCTGAAACGGGCCACACCCTCGGCCACACGCCCGGTCAGCACCTGCTGCAGTGCCAGGTCGCGGTCGGATTCGTCCAGCCGCGCCACCAGGGCCTTGACCTGCGGGTGCTTGCTGCGCAGTTCGGCCAGCAAGGTGTTTTCGCGCTGGTACCAGACCAGGGCTTCGGCATGGCGGCCCAGCGCGTCCAGCGCTTCGGCCAGTGGGCCATAGCCGTTGGCCAGGTTGCGCTGCGCCCGTTCGTTGCCGGGGTCGGCCGCCGCGCCTTGCTGGCGGCGCTGGATGCTCGACTCCCACATGGCGATGCCTGCGGCCGTGTCCCCGGTTTCCAGCAGCGCGTCGGCCAGCCGGCCTTCGGCCAGGTAGAGCCAGCGTTGCCAGCGCGGGTTGGTGCCGGCCGTGGCCAGCAGTTGCGTGGCAATGGCGTGGCTCTTGCGCTGCGTGGCCAGCGAGGCGCCGTATTCGCCCGCGATGCGCTGAAAGTCAGACAGCTGGTTGAGCAGGCCGCCGTAGTGTTCCATCACCTCGGTCTGGCCCGGGCGGCTCTGCAGCAGCGCGTTCATCTCGCGGTCCAGGCCTTCGATGATGGGCCGCGCCTTGGCGTAGTCACCCAGGCTCTTGTTGAAGGGCCAGTAATACACGCTGGCCAGGTAGCGTGTGGTCTCGATGCGCTTGAGCTGCGCCTGCAGGTTGCCAGGCGCCGCCATGGCCAGCGTGCCGGCGTGGGCCACGGCCTGGCTGTAGTGCGTGGCCGCCACGTCAAACCGGCCTTCGCTGCGGCTCTGGTCGCCCAGGCGTTCATGCACGGTCATCAGGCCGTTGATGTTTTTCAGGTCGGCCGGCGCCAGCGCGGCCAGCGCGTTGCGCAGTTGCAGCGCTTTGTCGAAGCTCTTGCGGGCGTCTTGCGGGCGGCCCAGATTGGCCTGCATGGTGTTGCCCTGGATGTCACCCACGCGTTCATAGGCTTCGGCCACGTCACGCAGCAGGGCGGTGTCGGTGAGCCTTTCGGCCGACAGGCGGTCCAGGTACAGCAGCGCGGTGGCGACGAGCTTTTCGCGCCCGGCGGTGGGGCCGTCGCGCAGCGCGGTGTCCACGTCAAAGAGCATGGTGCGGGCAAACTGGCGCACGTCGTCAAAGCGCTTTTCGGCCAGGGCCCGCTGCTCGGCGGCCACGGCGCGCTGCGCCTCGGCCACATGGGCCTGCCACAGCGCCACGCCGGCACCGCCCAGCACCGCCAGCAAGGCCAGGGCGGCAGCGGCCGTGCTGGCCTTGTTGCGTGCCACGAAGCGGCTGATCAGGTAGCCCGCACGCGGCGGCCGCGCACTCACCGGGTAACCCGCCAGGTGGGCGCGCACGTCGGCGGCCAGCGCGTCCACGCTGGCATAACGCCGCTCGGTGGGCTTGGCCAGGGCCTTGAGCAGGATGTTGTCCAGGTCGCCCTGCAGCCGCTTGCGTGTGGCCAGCCAGCGTGCGTCCACCTGCGGGCCGGGTGACAAGGCGCTGGGCCGCGTGGGCTCGTCTTCAAGCACCGCACGCGCAGCCTCGGCCGGTGTGGTGGCGCCACGGCCGTAGGGGCGCTGGCCGGTGAGCATCACGTACAGCAGCACGCCCAGGCTGTACACGTCGGTGGCCGTGCTCACGGGCTCGCCGCGCACCTGCTCAGGGCTGGCGTAGTGCGGGGTGTAGGGGCGCTCGCCGGCTTGTGTGAGCGACGCGTCGGCGCTTTCCAGCGGGTCCAGCGCCTTGGCAATGCCAAAGTCCAGCAGCTTGACCTGCCCTGCGGCCGTGACCAGCACGTTGCTGGGCTTCAGGTCGCGGTGCACCAGCAGGTTGCGGTGCGCGTGCGCCACGGCGTCGGCCAATTGCAGAAAAAGGCCCAAGCGCAGGTCCAGCGTCTGGCCTTCGCAGGCCTGGTCGATGGGCCGGCCCTGCACGTGCTCCATCACAAAGTAGGGCAGGCCGTCGGCCGTGCGGCCGGCGTCTATGAGGTGGGCAATGTGTGGATGCTGCAGCCGCGCCAGCGCCTGCTGCTCTTGCGCAAAACGCGCCAGCACCGCAGCCGAATCCATGCCGCGTTTGAGCACCTTGACGGCCGCCTGCCCGCTGTAGCTGCCGTCGGCACGCTCTGCCAGCCACACGTCGCCCATGCCCCCGGCGCCCAGGCGCGAGACGATGCGCCACGGCCCGCAGCGCTGGCCTTCGCGCCCCGGCTCGGGCAGCTCGGCCAGCGGTGCCGGGCCCGACAGGAAGCTCGCGCCGGCTTCGTCGTCTTCAGGCACCTCGTGCGCCAGCAGGGAGCGCACCTCGGCCACCAGCGCGGCGTCCAGCGCGGGGTCGGCCAGCAGGGCTTCGCGCCCTGCGGTGGGCAGCGCCAGCGCGTGCTCCAGCAGCTCGCGCACCGCAGCCCAGTTGTTGTTGGCGCCCTGGTTCATGGCATGTTCATGGTGGCAAGTGCGCGCTTGGTTTGCGGACGGTGTGCGACAAGTGCGCGCTCAGTGCGCGGCCAGCGCACGCAGGGGCACGATCCACATCGCCAGCAAGGGCGGTGGGCCGTAGGCCGGCGGTGCGGCCTGCCACAGGGCCAGGGCCTCGCGTGCGGCCAGGCCGGCCGCACTGGCGTTGCCGGCCTGGGCATGCGCCAACGCGCCTTCACCCAGCGCCTGTGCGTGCAGCCAGCGGCGTGTCACGTTGTCGTCAAGCGGCCCGCTGGCTTGCATCAGCTGCACCACCTCTTGCGACAGGTCCAGCGCACGCTGTGGCTGGGTGCTGCGCCAGGCGCGGGCCGCCCACAGCAGCAGCTCGGCGCGGCCACGGGCCAAGGCAAAGCTCTGGCCGTGCGCGGGCTTCAGGCCGGATAGCAAGGCCTGCGCCTCTTTGCGCGCGGCGGCGGCCTCACCGGCGGCCAGGTGCAGCTGCACACTGAGCACGCCCAGCGCCGCAATGCGCTTGGCACCGGCCTGGTTGCCGGGGTCCATGGCCACGGCCTCGTGCGCTTGCGCCAGCGCCGCTTGCAGCATCTGCCGCGCCGGCCCGTGCTGGCCCTGCAGCGACATCACACCGGCCAGGTTGCCGCGTGTGTTGGAGCGCTGGTAGCGGAAGTCCATGTCGTCAGGAAAGCGCGCTGCCATCAGGTCACGCAGCGCCATCTGGCGCGAAAAAATGGTTTCGGCTTCGGCCAACTGGCCGGCGAGCAAACGGCATTGCGCCTGCTCACCCAGGGTGAAGGCCAGGCTGTCGGGCGCGTAGTTGTTGCTCAGGTCGGCCACCAGCGTGGTGTCGGCCGCCACGCGGGCACGGTCGGCGCTTTGGCAGGCCTCGCGCCACAGTCCCAGCGTGGCACCAGCCAGGTTGCTGCCCAAGAGCCGTGCGTGCACGCCATGCAGCGTAATGGCGCTGGCCAGCGCCCAGGTGTCCTTGGCGTCACGCGCCAGGGCACGGTCCAGCAGCGGCAGGGCCTGGCGCAGGGCGGCGTCGGCCTGTGCCATGCGGCCACTGCGCTGCCACAACTCCCCCTTGCTGACGTGCATGCTGATGACGTTGGCCAGCGTCTGCGCCGAGGCGTCGGCACGCTGCGCATAACGTGGCGCCAGCGCCAGCGCCTTGTCAAGGTTGATCTCGGCCTGCTCGTGCTGGCCGGTGTTGATGGACGTGTCCACCCCTTGCAGCCGCGCGATGCGGTAGTAGGTGTTGGCCAGCTCTTCAGCCAGTTGCGGGTCGGCCGTGGCGCCGTGGTCCAGGTTGTCAAGAAAGGCCGCCGCGTCCACCAGCAGTGCCTCGCGCGCCTTGGTGGCACCGGGCAGGTTTTCGATCTGGTCGTGGTACTTGAAGACCAGCTGGTTGGCCAACTGCCGCACCTGCTTGAAGCGCTGCTGTGCCTCGGCACGCTGGGCCTCGGCGACCTTGCGCTGCGCGTCGGCAATGGCGCGTTGGGCGTCGGCTTCATGCGCCTGCCACATCGCCACCGTGGCCCCGCCCACGAGGCCCACCGCCGCCAGCGCGGCCACGCCCACGAGCACGGCATTGCGGCGCACAAAGCGGCCCAGCAGGTAGCGCCAGGTGGGCGCGCTGGCGCTCACCGGGTAGCCGGCCAGGTGGGCGCGGATGTCAGCCGCCAGCGCGTCCACGCTGGCGTAGCGGCGTGGCACTTCCTTGTCCAGCGCCTTGAGCAGGATCTTGTCGATGTCGCCCCGCAGCCGCTTGCGCGTGGCCAGCCACTGCGGGTCAGCCACCAGCGCCGCCGGCAGCGCACTGGCGCGTGTGGGCTGCTCTTGCAGCACGCACTGCGCCGCTTCCATGGGCGTGCTGGCCTTGCGGCCATAGGGGCGCAGGCCGGTGAGCATCACGTACAGCAGCACACCCAGGCTGTACACGTCGGTGGCGGTGTTCACGGGCTCGCCACGCACTTGCTCGGGGCTGGCGTAGTAGGGGGTGTAGGGCCGCTCGCCCACCTGCGTGAGCGAAGGGTCGGCGCCCAGCGGGTGGTCCAGCGGGTCCAGCGCCTTGGCAATGCCAAAGTCCAGCAGCTTGACCTGCCCGGCGGCCGTGACCAGCACGTTGCTGGGCTTCAGGTCGCGGTGCACCAGCAGGTTGCGGTGCGCGTGCGCCACGGCGTCGGCCAATTGCAGAAAAAGGCCCAAGCGCAGGTCCAGCGTCTGGCCTTCGCAGGCCTGGTCGATGGGCCGGCCCTGCACGTGCTCCATCACAAAGTAGGGCAGGCCGTCGGCCGTGCGGCCGGCGTCAACCAGGTGCGCAATGTGCGGGTGCTGCAGCCGCGCCAGCGCCTGCTGTTCTTGCGCAAAGCGCGCCAGCACGGCAGCCGAATCCATGCCGCGCTTGAGCACCTTGATGGCAGCCTGGCCGGCGTAGGCGCCGTCACCGCGCTCGGCCAGCCACACGTCGCCCATGCCGCCGGCGCCCAGCCGGCCCGTGATGCGCCAGGGCCCCAGCATCTGCCCTTGCAGGCTGGGTTCGGGGGTGTCGTCGGGCCCCGCCAGCGCGTCCACGGCGGCGGGCTGCGACAGGAAGTTGCCGCTGTCTTCGTCCACCTCATGCGCCAGCAGCGAGCGCACCTCGGCCACCAGGGCCGGGTCCAGCGTGGGATCGGCCAGCAGGGCCTCGCGCTCTGGTGGCGGCAAGGCCAAGGCGCGCTCCAGGCATTCGCGCACGCTCTGCCAGCTGGGGGTTGGGTTGGATGGCGGCACGGTGCGGTGGGCGGGCAAGGGACGGGTCGTCAAGGGGGTCTGGGGCCAGGGTGTCCGCCGCGCGGCGTCAGAAACCGCGGCCCAGCGTCAGGTAAGCCGTGGTGCCACGCGCGCCGTCCAGCGCCCGCGCCACGCCCAGGCGCAGTTGCAGGCCCAGTGAATACAGCAGCCGCGTTTCGGCCAGCAGTTCCACGCCCACGCTGCGGTGCCAGGTGGCGGGCCTGTGGCCGGCGTCCCAGGCGCCGCCGATGTCGGCAAACACGGTGGCCGACAAGCGGTTGATACCCACCGCCGGCACCATGAAATGGCGGTCCACGTCGGCCAGCGTGGTGCGCCATTCGATGCTGCCCACGCGGGCGTGGCGGCCTTGCAGCGCACGCTCGTTGCCTTCATAGCCGCGCAAGGAAAGGCTGCGGTTGTTCAGCACGTAGCCAATCTGCAGCGCTTCGTCAATGGCGCCCCCCAGCTGGTAGCGCTCGGTGCTGCCGCTGGCATGCACTTCAGTAGCCCGCACGGCCAGCACGCTGCGGCCCAGCGGCACAAAACCGCGCAAGTCGCCACGCAGCACGGCGCCGCTGTAGACGGGGGTGTCGCCGTCGGCAAAGGGTTTGTAGCTTTCGTATTGCACCGTGGCACGCAGGCCGCGGTTCACGCCTTCGCTGTACCAGTTGCTGGCGCGGGTGTCGAAGTCCACGATGGCGGCCATGACCTTCTCGTCGCGGCGCCGCGCAGTGCTGCCGGCAGCAATGTCGACACGGTCACTGCGGTCGATGGCCGCACCCACGCCCAGCGTGAAGCGCTGCTGCAGCCGCGTGAAGGGCACCAGGCTCAGCCATTGCAGCTTGGTGTTGCGGTCAAACACCGTGGTGTCTTCCTTGCCCTTGCTGCCCGTCCAGGCCTGGGCCGCCAGCGTGCGTGACAGTGCCAGCCCGTGGCTGTCGGCAAACACGTATTCCAGCGCGCCGACCAGCTCTTTTTGCGAGGTCTCCACCATCGCGGTGACGAGGTATTGGTGCCATCCCAGCGCGTCGGCACCCGAGGTGCTGGCGCCGTAGGCCGTGAGGCCCCGGTCGGCCACGATGGCCGGGAACCACGAGCGCGGCGCCAGCGAGCGCAGCGCCGAATAGGCCACGCCGTCGCCCATCACGGCTGCGCCCTCGGCGGCCGTGGCCGCGTCGGCCGCCAGGGCCGGCATGGCCGCGCCCGAGGTGTCGGCCGGCAGCGCCTGCAACGCGGTGGCGCCGGGCAGCCGGTGCAGCGCAAAGCCCTGCGGCGCGATCACCACCGTGGCCAAAGTGCCGTCAGCCCCCGTGCCACCGTGCGCCACCACCGAGGTGTGGCTGTGGGTGAGGCGGCTGAACTCACCCCCGGCCAGGCGCCACACGTTGTGCACACCGCCAACGGCTGCAATCACTTCCAGCCCCTGGCTGCTTTGGCGCAGACCGTACAGCGGTGCGTTGCGGCGCAACAGCACACGCGGCACAGCGCCAGGCTGGGCCAGGTCCAGTTCAAGCACGCGCCAGTCTCCCGCACGGCGCTGGATCAGGCTCAGGCGTTGGCCGTCGGCCGAGGCGGCCAGATCGATGAGGTCGGTGCCGGCTTCGGGTGTGTACAACACGGCCGGCTCGGCGCCCTTTTCAGCCAACCGCACCAGCCGCGTCTGGCCGCCTTCTAGCTGCAAAGCCACGATGTGCGGGCCCGCATCCACCGCGCGGCGCAGGTGGGCGCACGAGGTGAGCTGCTGCAGGCGGCTGCCGTTGAGCCGGTACAGGTCATACGACAAATACAGCGTGTTGCACACGTCGTACTGCGCCACCAGCACACGGCCGTCGGCAGCCACGCTGATGCGGGCGTCACCGTTGACGTTGGCCAGCGCCTGGCGCGTGCCGTCGGCGTTGAGCCGCACCAGCTGGGTGGCGCCCACGCCGTCGTCCAGCACGGCAAGCAAGGCGCCGTCGGGCAGCGCCGCCACGTTGGGCATATTGAACATGGGGCCCAGCACACGCGGGCCCAGCGCTTCGGGCACGGCGCGCAGCGCTGCAGCGCGTTCGTCCACCGGCTGGGCCAGGTCGGCCAGGAACTCGTCCCACAGCTCGTCCATCATCTTGCCGGTGGCGCCCGACGGGTTGCTGTGCAGGCGCGGCACGATGTTGCCGCTGTACTGCTGGATCACGGCCGCAGGTTTGTCGGCGCCGTAGCGGCGCGCCAGGAAGTCATAAAAGTAGGCGCCATACAGGTACTGCTTGCTCAGCGGCAGCGCACGGCCGTCGGCGTTGATTTCGCGCAGGCTCAAGAAGCCGCTGGCGCGCTCGGCACGCAGCCAGGCTTCATACAGCGGGCTCTTCAGCCGGCCACGGCCGGTGGCGGGGTCGCTTTCAAAGTAGGTGGCAATGCCTTCGGTGGCCCAGCCAGGCTGGAACAAGTTGGGCATGAACCAGGGCACACGGCCAAAGATGGCTTGCAGCACGCTGGGCACGCCGCGCACCTTGTCCAGGTGCACGGCGTGGGTGAATTCATGCACCAGCAACAGGTCCAGCCAGGCGCTGTTGTCCAGCAACTGGCCCTCATCGGGCGGCGACAGGAAGACGCCGATCTTGTTGTAGGGCAGCGGGGTGGTAAAGCCGTTGGCAATGTCCAGCTCGGCGTAAAGCACGATCTCGGTCTTGCCTCGCGGCTCCCAGGCCAGCGCGTTGGTGATGCGGCCGTACACACGCTCGGCGGCGCGCGCCACGGCGTCGGCCTGCGCCCGCTGCGTGCTGCGGTAGTGCACACGGAAATGCGCGCTGTCGGCGGTTTGCCAGTCCACACGGGGGTCGGCCAGCAACTGCGCCTGCGCCGGCACCGGCAGCAGGCCGCCGAATGTGGCGCCCACGAGCAGGCTGCAGGCCAGCGCCAGGGTGGCCCCGGTGCGGCGGGGCAAGGGGCCAGGCAACGGGCTTGACGGGCGCATTGCGCGCGGCAGATGCGACTGATGCGGCAGGCGCGACAGACACGACAAGTGCAACAGACGCGACAGGCGGCCGGACGTGGTGCGGGGCATGGCTTCTCCTCCGGGGCAGCCCATGACTGGGCCTGGAGGTGGTGTTCTACCGCAGCGCATGGCGGCAAAGGCAGTGTGGCGGTGGCATGGGTGGCAAAAACCTGTATCTGCCTACGCCGCGTTGGGCGGCGCCAAGGCTCACGGTGTGAATTGCCTCACAGGCAAAGGCGCAGTCTTGTGCAGAATGTGGGGGGTCGATCCCAGCGCCATCCCTGGGTTGGCCCTAACCGATGCTGCAATCTGAAGACCCGAACGAGGTCACGCTTTGGCTGCGCCAGCTTGGCGACGCCAGCCCGCAGGCGTCTTCGCAGCTTTTTGCCGTGCTCTACGACGAACTGCGGCGTGTGGCCCGCAGCCACTTGCGCAAAGAAAACCCCGGCCACACGCTCAGCGCCACCGGCCTGGCGCACGAGGCCTGGTTCCGCATGGCCGAGCAGTCGCGCACGCACTGGCAAAACCGCAACCACTTCCTGGCCGTGGCCAGCACCATGATGCGGCGCATCCTGGTCAACCACGAACTGGCACGCCGCGCCGACAAACGCGACGCCGAGCTGGTGCCCGTCACCATGTCCGGCCTGGAGCAGATTGCCCTGCCGGCCGACCGCGACGTGGTGGCCGTGCACGAAGCCCTGCTGGCCTTTGAAGAAGTCGACAAGCGCGCCGCCAAGGTGGTGGAACTGCGCTTTTTTGGCGGCATGGAAAACGAAGAAGTGGCCGAAGCACTGGGCATCAGCCTGGCCACGGTCAAACGCGACTGGGCTGTGGCACGCGCCTGGTTGCACCGCGAACTTTCGGCCACGTGAGCGCTCCAGGCCCCGCCAGCGCACTGCCGCTGCGCTGGGCCATCGTGGGCCCCGGCCGCATTGCCCACCGGTTTGCCCAGGCGGTGCAAGGCCTGCCGCAGGCACAACTGGTGGCGGTGGTGGGCCGCGACGCCCGGCACGCACACGACTTCGTGCAGTGCTGGCAAGTGCCTGGCCAGGCCGAAGTGCAAGTGGCACCCGACCTGCCCACGCTGCTGGCGCGCAGCGATGTGGACGCCGTGTACGTGGCCACGCCGCATTCACACCATGCCAGCGCCGTGGCCGCCGCGCTGCAGGCTGGCAAACACGTGCTGTGCGAAAAGCCCTTGGTGCCAAACACCGCCGCCGCGCTGCCGCTGGTGGCCTTGGCGCAAGCGCGCGGCGTGTTCCTGATGGAAGCCGTGTGGACACGCTTCCTGCCCATCTACGCCACCGTGCAGCAGTGGCTGCGGCATGGCGCCATTGGCACATTGCGCGCCGTGCATTCAAGCTTTTGCTTCAACGCGCCTTACGAGCCCACCAACCGCATCTTCAACCCCGCGCTGGCCGGCGGCGCGCTGCTGGACATCGGCATCTACAACCTCACCGTGCTGCGCTGGGTGCTGCAGGCTGAGCGTGGCCACTGTCCCGAGCCGCAGCGCTGGCAACTGCACGGCCTGCTGGCCCCCACGGGCGTGGACCGCCGTGTGGCCGGGCTGCTGGCGTTTGAAGGCGATGTGACGGCCACATTTGAATGCAGCGTGGATTCGTTTTCGGCCAACGCGCTGCGCATTGAAGGCAGCGCCGGCCACATCCTGCTGCCGCACAACTTCTGGCAAGCCACACGCGCCGAGCTGCAGGTGCACGGCCAGCCGGCGCAAACGGTGGAGGCGCCCTTTGCCATCAACGGTTTCGAGGGCGAAATCGCCGAAGCCACGCGCTGCATCCGCGCCGGGCTCATCGAAAGCCCGGCCCTGCCCCACAGCGAGACCCTGGCCACGCTGCGCTGGATGGACCACATCCGCGCCGAGCTGGGTGTGCGCTACCCCTTCGAGTAGGCGCCGCGCCGCCGTGCCAGGCCGGCGGCCATCAGCGCCCAGGTGCCAGGTTCGGGCACGGCCTGCGCCAGGCACAGCGCCAGTGCGCTCAAACTCAGCAGGGTCGAGCGGGTGGGCTTGCGCATGGGAGGCTTCCGGTGGGCACAGGGTCGTCTACCGCAGTCGACTTCATGCCGGCCCACGCCAGCGCGGGCGGCGCCAGGGCTCAGGCAACGCGCTCACTCCCCGAAGTCGGGGGGCGGGGCCGGATCAAGGCAATGCCGCGCGCTTGATCTTGATCGCAGCACATTCACGACGGTGGCGTTTATGCTGCACAGCAC
>CAZUKT010000103.1:0-4918 GCA_964620975.1 uncultured Rubrivivax sp.
GCAGCATGCTGGCCCAGTCGCAGGCTTCGGTGCCGCCGGCGCCGGCCTGGATGTCCACAAAACAATTCAGCGGGTCGGCAGGGTTGCTGAACATGCGGCAGAATTCAAGCTCTTCCACCGTGCTGCGCAACGCATGCGCTTCGGCTTCTATGGCGCGCAGGCCGGCTTCGTCGCCTTCTTCTTTGCTCATGTCAAAGAGTTCAGCGTTGTCCGACAAGTTGCTGGCCAGGTGGTCAATGGTCTGCACCACCGTTTCCAGCGTCTTTTTTTCGCGGCCCATTTCCTGGGCACGCTTGGGGTCGTTCCACACCGCCGGGTTTTCCAGCGCGGCGTTGACTTCGTTCAACCGCAGGCTTTTGCGGTCGTAGTCAAAGATACCCCCGGAGCTGCTGGGTGCGCTCACTCAGGTCGGCGAGCAGCGTGCCGATCGAGTTGATGTGTTCAATGTCCATGATGGGCGGTTTGCCTCGCAGAAAACCTGCGATTCTCGCACGCAGGCCCCGGCCCGCGTCAGGCCAGAAAACGGCTCAGATGCCCGGCCAGCGCCTCAGGCTGGTCGTGGTGCAGCATGTGCCCGCAAGGGGCCAGGCGCTGGCGGGTGAGGTGTGGCACCACCGCAATGCGTTCGTCAAATTCACTGCGCGCAAAGCGGTGGCCCCACCACTTGGAAATGTCGGTCAGGTCGCCGTCCACCCACAGCACGGGCGCGGCAATGAGCTTCCAGGTCTGCAGCACTTCTTCCACGTGGTACAGCACCGGGTTGACGCGCTTGTGCGCCGGGTCACCCAGGATGTGCCAGCTGCCGTCGTCCGCTGGCGCAGACCAGTGCGGCGCCAGCCAGGCGGCCTTGTCGGGTGTAAGCAGCGGGTCGTTCTTCAGCAGGCGCTGTGCCACGGCGGCCACGCTGTCATAGGTGCGCAGGGTTTGCGGGGTCTGCAGGTCGTCCAGCCATTGCGCCAGGCGCTTGGGCGCATGCGTTGGCTGCGTGGCGGGCAGACCAAAACCTTCCAGGTTGACGAGCCGGCGCACACGGTCGGGCCGCACACCGGCGTAGCTCATCACCACGTTGCCGCCCATGCTGTGGCCCAGCAGGTCCACCGGGCCCGTGATGCCCAACGCCGGCAGCAACGCGTCCAGGTCGGCCAGGTAGTCAGGGAACCAGTAGGTGTCGGCGCCCGGCGCCTGCGTCAGGCCAAAGCCGCGCCAGTCGGGGGCGATGACCCGGCGGTCAAAGCCATCGGCCTGGGCCAGCGCGTCCACCACAAACTGAAACGACGCGCCCACGTCCATCCAGCCGTGCAGCATCAGCAAGGGCGGGCGGCCCGGGCTGCACAGGCCAGCGCTGCCCCATTGGTGCAGGTGGTAACGCAGGCCACGCAGGGGCAGCAGGCTTGATTGCGCTGTGCGGCGCGGGGTGTAGATCGGGTGGGTCATGCCGGCACTTTAGGGCAGCGGCGCCTTCGAGGCTGTCCGCACGGCGACGCTGCGGCCTGCCCTGGCGCGGCATGACAATGCGTTCATGCATGCCCGCGCCTACACCCACCGCCCCGCCACCCCCGCCGACGTGCCCGCCATCGTGGGCCTGATCCGTGAACTGGCCGACTTTGAAAAGCTTGCCCACCTGGTGGTGGTAACGCCCGAATCGCTGCTGCCGCAGCTTTTTGGCCCGCGCCCGGCGGCCGAGGCGCTGGTGGCTGAACACGCCGGCACGGTGGTGGGCTTTGCGCTCTTCTTCACCAACTTTTCCACCTTCCTGGGCCAGCCGGGGCTGTACCTGGAAGACTTGTATGTGCAACCCGCGCACCGGGGTTCCGGCTTGGGCAAGGCCCTGCTGCAGCACCTGGCCGCGCTGGCCGTGGCGCGTGGCTGCGGGCGCTTTGAATGGAGCGTGCTGGACTGGAACCGCAACGCCATTGCCTTTTACGAAAAGATGGGCGCCACCGTGATGCCCGACTGGCGCATCTGCCGCGTTACCGGGCCCGCGCTGCAGGCCTTGGGCGCGGTGCAACCCGCCCTGGGCTGAATCTGTTCAGCCCACCAGGGCCTGCATCAGCTTTTCCATGGGCAGGTGCACGTTGACACTTTGTTCGCCCACCACGGACACCACGGCATGGGCGCGGTCTGCGGTGCTGGTGCGCACCGGCGTGGGCAGCGGCGCACCACGTGCGTTGGTCAGGCAGGCCACCAAAGGCGCGGTGATGGCTTCCCCCCGGCCCACCACCACGGCCAGTTCTCCCGATGCCAGGCGCACGTAACAACCCGGCGGGTAGATGCCAAATTCCTTCACCAGCGCCGCCGTCATGGGGTGCCCCGGGTCTTGCATGAACATCTGCCGGCCCGCCAGATCAGCCGCCATGGCGTCGCGTGACGCACGCGCCGAGAGCTTGGACGTGTACACATCGGCCCGCCGTACCAGTGAAGCCAGTTCGCCCACGGTGGTCAGGCCCGCCGGGTAGCCACCGCCGTCTTCTTGTTCATGGTGGTTCAGCACCGCACGCAGCCAGTCGGTGTCGGCCACGCCGGCCAGTTCCAGCATGTGCACCGATTGTTCCGGGTGCTGCTGCAGGGCCTGGCGCTGCTCGGGCGAAAGCGGCACCTGCTGGCGCGCCAGTTGCCCCTGCAGTTCAAGCATGGACACGTTCATCGTCAGCGCCACCTTGAAGGCCTTCTCCACTTCTTCAGGCGCCCAGCCCAGCCGCTGCGCCACCATGAAGCTGGTGATGGCTGTTTGCACCGACCGCTGCGCGCCATAGGCCGTGTCGGCATTGCCACCTTGGCGCAGCACTTGAAAGATGGCCAGGTCGGGGTCGCGTTCAATCAGGCTCTGCACCGGGGCGGCGGCTGCGTCCAGGCTGTCTTTGAAGCCCTGTTCGGGCTTGAGCATCAAGGCCTGGCCCACCTGGCCCAGGCACCGTGTCCACAGGCCGGGCAGTTGGTCGCGGCGCGCTTTGAGGATCTCTTCACGGGCCGTCTGCAACTCGGCCATGTCCACCAGTGCGCCACGGTCCAGCAGGGCTTGCAGCTGCTCGGCAGACGCAATTTGCTGGCCTCTTGCCAAGAGCAGCGTTTTGTCGGCGTTGCGCACGTTGAAAGGCAGGGGCGCGCCCAGGTGGATGCGCTGCTTGACATGGCTGAGTTCTGCAAATTGCATGGTGTGTGGCGCCGGTGATAGGTAACAGATGGGGGTATTTCGGCAAGCCCCTTGTTTACTTGACCAGCCTTCAGGACAGTTAGGGTGTGAACGGATGCGCACCTGGGGCATCGGCAAACAACACGCTGGGTGGGCCGGAGCCATACGCACACGTCACCGCGGGCTTGCGAGCGAACTGAATAGGGGTGGACCCGCAGGCGCACGTGGCTCCGCTGGCCCTGGCGCGGCTGGCTCGCCCCACCCGTGCCTTAAGCTTGCCGCATGGCCAAATCCAAGCCCGTTGAACCCGTTTTGTCCGACGCGTACGAGGCTCTGCACCAAGGCCTGCGGTGGCAGGTGCCCGAGCGCTTCAACATCGCGCAGGTCTGCTGCACGCGCTGGGCGCAGCGCGCCGCCACGGCGGGCCGCGTGGCCATCGCCTGGGCAAACGAAGACGGCCGCAGCGGCACGCTCAGCTACGCACAATTGCAGGCCGACGCCGACCGCCTGAGCCACGCGCTGCGGCGCCTGGGTGTGCAGCGCGGCAGCGTCGTGGCCATCGTCATGCCGCAGCGGCCAGAGACGGCGGTGGCGCACATCGCCATCTACCAGCTGGGCGCGGTGGCCATGCCCTTGTCGATGCTCTTCGGGCCCGACGCGCTGGCCTACCGGCTGCAAGACAGTGGCGCCGTGGTGGCGGTGGCAGACGAGTCGTCCATCCACAACCTCATGGCTGCCCGCCCGGCCTGCCCGGCCTTGCGCACCGTGCTGGCCGTGGGCGGGGCGGCCGGGCAGGGCGACGAAGACTGGCTGCCGGCACTGGCGCGGGCGGTGGCGTTGGCGTCGGAGCCGTGGGTGGCCGCCGACACGCACGCCGACGACGCGGCCGTGCTCATCTACACCAGCGGCACCACGGGGCCCCCCAAAGGCGCGCTGATTCCGCACCGTGCGCTCATCGGCAACCTGACGGGTTTTGTGTGCAGCCAGAACTGGTTTGGTGCCGGGCGTGACGAGGTCTTCTGGAGCCCGGCCGACTGGGCCTGGACGGGCGGCTTGATGGACGCACTGCTGCCCACGCTGTACTTTGGGCGCCGCATCGTGGCCTGGCAGGGCCGCTTCTCACCGCAGCAGGCCTTTGAGCTGATGCAGCAGCACAAGGTCACGCACACCTTTTTGTTCCCCACGGCGCTGAAGTCCATGATGAAGGCCGTGCCCGCGCCCCGGCAGCAATACAAGCTGCGGCTGCGCGCCATCATGAGCGCGGGTGAAGCGGTGGGTGACGCGGTTTTCCATTGGTGCGAACAAGCCCTGGGCGTGACGCTGAACGAGATGTTCGGCAAGACCGAGATCAACTACATCGTGGGCAATTGCGGCCGTTATGTCACTGCCGGTGGCCACCGGCTGCCGGCCTGGCCGGCCCGCCCCGGCAGCATGGGCCGGCCCTACCCGGGGCACCGCGTGGAAGTCATCGACGACGCCGGCCAGGTGTGCCCGCGTGGCACGGCGGGCGACGTGGCCGTGCACCGTCTTGATGTACACGGCCAGCCCGACCCGGTGTTTTTTCTGGGCTATTGGCGCAACGAAGCCGCCACGGTGGGCAAGTTCACGGGCCACCCCGCCAGCAGTTGGTGCCGCACCGGCGACACGGCCACGATGGACGCGCAGGGCTACCTTTGGTACCAGGGCCGAAGTGACGACGTGTTCAAGTCATCGGGCTACCGCATCGGCCCCAGCGAGATCGAGAACTGCCTGGTCAAACACCCCGCCGTGGCCAACGCCGCCGTGGTG
>CAZUKT010000103.1:4928-11025 GCA_964620975.1 uncultured Rubrivivax sp.
CGCCGAGCGCGGCGCGGTGGTCAAGGCCTACGTGGTGCTGGCGCCGGGCCACGTGGGCGACGACACGCTGGTGGCCGCGCTGCAGCAGCATGTGCGCCAGCAGTTGGCACCCTACGAATATCCGAAGGACATCGAGTTCATTGACCAACTGCCCATGACCACCACCGGCAAGGTGCAGCGGCGGGTGTTGCGGTTGCAAGAAGAGGCGCGCGCCGCCGCAGCGCTGCGCTGAGCAACGCGCACCCGGGCCGGCTTGGGCGGCCCCTTAGCGGCAGCGCGTGGGTTGGCCGGCCTGCCAAGGCAAGGCCCGGTTGGCCGGGTGGAAGGGGTCCAGCTGCGCGGCCTGCGGGCGCTGCAGGTAGATGCAGGTGTCGCCGCGTTTCAGGCGGCGGTGGTCGGCGTCTATGGCTTGCTCTACCCAGCGCCCGTCGCCCCCCAGGGCATCGGCCAGCTTCTGCTCCAGGGTGAGCGGGCCCAGGTTGCTGCGGGGGTCGTCCAGCGCCGGGTTGCGGGCGGTGCGCCAGGGGGCTGATGCGCCACGGGGCAAGGCCAGGTTCAGCGGCGGCCCGGCGGCTGCCGGTGGTGTTGGGGATGGCGTTTGCGGCGCTGTGTTGGCCACGCTGGCTGAAGTGCCGATGGCGCCGGCGGGGGCAGGCAAGGTGATGGCCTGCAGCGTGTCATTGGCCCGCCGCCGTGTGGCCGTGGGCGTCTGGGCACGCGTGGCGGGGTTTGTGTGGCGCTGTGGCACGGCTGTGGCGGGCCCAGTGGTTGGTTGGGGCAAGCGCAGCAGGCGCACCGCAAGCGGCTGCTGGGTGGGCAGGGCGGGGCTGCGGTCAGCCCACGCCGAAAGGCGCAACCCCAGGGCCAGGCCCAACAAATGCAAGCCCAGAACGGCCACTGCGGTGCCCTGGTGAAAGCGTTTTGGACGAAAAGACCCGGGCATCACGGCAAGCATAGCGGGCGGGCATGCGGCGCCCGCGTGTGTGAGCCCGCGTGTGCGGTGCATGTGGTGCATGCGGTGCAGCGGGTTCATGCGGCTCATGCGGCACACTGTCGGGCTCGGCCCGCTTGCGGCCCGCAGCCCCTTCAACCGCCCACCCTGCCACAGGCCATGCAAACCAACTCACTGGGCCGCAGCGGCCTGCAAGTCACCCCCATCTGCCTGGGCACCATGACCTTTGGTGAACAGGTGACCGGCGCCGACGCGCACCAGATCCTGGACCGCGCCATGGCGCTGGGCATCAACTTCATCGACACCGCCGAGATGTATGCCGTGCCGCCCCGGCGCGAGACCTTTGGTGCCACCGAAACCATACTGGGCGACTGGTTCGCCAGCCGCCCCGGGGCCCGCCAGCGTGTGGTGCTGGCCACCAAGGCTGCGGGCCCGTCGCGCAACATGGGCTGGGTGCACAACGGCAGCGCCGACCTCACGCCGGCGCAGATCGTGAACGCTTGCGATGGCAGCCTGCGCCGCCTGCAGACCGACGTCATTGACCTGTACCAGATCCACTGGCCCAACCGCAACGCACCGGCCTTTGGCTCGTTGTACTTTGACCCCGCCAAGGACAAGCCACAAACACCCATCCACGACCAGCTGCAGGCGCTGGCTGGCCTGGTAAAGGCCGGCAAGGTGCGGCACATCGGCCTGAGCAATGAAACGCCCTGGGGCCTGGGTGAATTTGTGCGGCTGGCCGAGCAGCATGGTCTGCCGCGGGTGGCCAGCGTGCAAAACCCGTACAGCCTGGTCAACCGCGTGGTGGACAACGGCCTGGATGAAGCCCTGCACCGCAGCGGCGTGGCGCTGCTGGCCTATTCGCCGCTGGGCTTTGGCGTGCTCACCGGCAAGTACGACGACACCGGCATCGACACCAGCCGCCCCGACATCGGCCGCCTGTCGCAATTTGCCAGCATGCGTGCGCAGCGCTGGGCGCGGCCCGAAACACTGGCGGCCGCGCGTGAGTACAACGCGCTGGCGCGCCAGCACGGCCTCACGCCCACACAAATGGCACTGGCCTTTTGTTACGGCAGTTGGCGCGTGGCCAGCACCATCATCGGCGTGACGTCGGTGGTGCAACTGGACGAATGTGTGGCGGCCGCCAGCACCCGGCTCAGCGCCGACTTGCTGGCCGCCGCCGACGCCATACGCTGGCGGCTGCGAGACCCGGCGCAGTAGGCATTTGCAGCAAGCGGCCACAATCCCGCCAGCCCCTTCTTTTCTGACCCTCCGCACAAGCACTTCATGGCCAACCTCATCGTCCACGGCGGCACGCCGCTTACCGGCCGCATCACGCCGTCGGCCAACAAAAACGCCGTGCTGCCCATCTTGTGCGCCACGCTGCTGACGCAGGCGCCGGTGCGGCTGATCGGCATCCCCGAGATCACCGATGTGCGCAAGATCCTGGAGATCTTCCGCCAGCTCGGCAGCGCCGTGGCGGTGGACTACAAGACCGGCGTGCTGGACGTGCACCACAAGGACACCGCGTTCGACCCGGCCACGCACCACCTGCCCGAAGAGATGCGCAGCAGCATCATGCTGGTGCCGCCGCTGCTGGCACGTTTTGGTGTGGCGCGCATTGAAAACGATGTTCAAGGCTGCACCCTGGGCGTGCGTGAGATCGACCCGCACGTGGAGGTGATGGAGCGGTTTGGTTGCAGTGTCGAGCGGCGCCGTGAAGCGCTGATCATGCGAGCCGATGGCGGCCTGAAAGCCAACCACCACTGGCTGGACTACGCCAGCGTCACCACCACCGAGAACTTTGTTCTCTGCGCCGCGCTGGCCCACGGCACCAGCACGCTGATGAACGCGGCCAGCGAGCCGCACGTGCAAGAGTTCTGCCAGTTCATGGCCCTGCTGGGCGCGCAGATTGAAGGCATCGGCACCAGCAAGCTCACGGTGCATGGCGTGGCCCGGCTTGGCGGCGGCAGCTTCACCTTTGCCGAAGACTTTCATGAGGCCGTCACCTTCATGGCGCTGGGTGCCATCACTGGCGGCTGCATCACGGTGAAGAACTCTGCGCCCGAGCAGTTTCCGCTGATCGACCGCACCTTCGCCAAGTTCGGCGTGCAGGTGGTGCATGAAAACGGCTGGAGCCACACCGTGGTGGACGGCCCGCTGCGCGTGAAAGAACCCTTCACCAAGAACATCCTGCAGAAGGTGGAAGCGGCGCCCTGGCCCTACTTGCCGGTGGACCTGCTGCCCATCTTTGTGGCCCTGGGCGTCAAGGCCGAAGGCAGCGTGATGTACTGGAACAAGGTCTACGAAGGCGCCATGGGCTGGACCAGCGAACTCAGCAAATTCGGCGCGCATGCCTTCCAGAGTGACCCGCACCGCATCATCACCTTTGGGGGCAAGACGCTTTCACCCGCCGAGGTGGAAAGCCCCTACATCATCCGCGTGGCCATTGCCTTGCTGATGTTGTCTTGCAGCATCCCCGGCCGCTCGGTCATCAAGAACGCCACGCCGGTGCGTCGCGCGCACCCGCACTTTGCCGAGAACATCCGTGCCCTGGGTGCGCAGATCGAGTGGGTAGAAGGCGACTGAAGCGCAGGCTCGGAGCATGGCGAAGAAAGAAAAACACGTCAGCGAAACACCGGCCACGCAAATGCTGCGGCAGGCCGGCGTGGTTTTTACCGAGCACCCGTATGACTTTGTCGAGCACGGTGGCACGGCCGAGTCCGCCCGCCAACTGGGTGTGCCCGAACACGCGGTGATCAAGACCCTGGTGATGCAGGACGACAAGGCGCAGCCGCTGATCGTGCTGATGCATGGTGACAACACCGTCAGCACCAAGAACCTGGCGCGGGCCCTGGGCGCGCCGCACGTAGAACCCTGCAAACCCGAGGAGGCGCAGCGCCACAGCGGCTATCAGGTGGGCGGCACGTCGCCTTTTGGCACCAAGAAGGCCATGCCGATTTATGTGGAAGCCGGTGTGCTGGGGCTGCCGCGCATTTACATCAACGGCGGCCGGCGGGGCTACCTGGTGGGCATGTCCCCGGACGTGCTGGTGCAGGTGCTGGCTGCGCGCACGGTGCAATGTGCGCTGCAATCTGCACTGCAAGCGCAGACGTAAACTCCGAGCCCTATGCAAGCCATCAACATTGCCCTGGCGCTCATGGGCGCCTACCTCATCGGTTCGCTGTCGTTTGCCGTCATCGTCAGCCGCGTCATGGGGCTGGCGGACCCGCGTGAATACGGCAGCAAGAACCCTGGCGCCACCAACGTGCTGCGCTCGGGCAACAAGGCAGCGGCGCTGTTGACGCTGGCCTTTGACGCGCTCAAGGGCTATGTGCCTGTGCTGCTGGTGCTGGTGTACGGCCCCCGCTTCGGCCTGTTTGAAAACGTGGCCGCGTTTGCGGGCCTGGCGGCCTTTGTGGGCCACCTGTGGCCAGTGTTCTTTCGGTTCCAGGGTGGCAAGGGGGTGGCTACCGCTGGGGGCGTGCTGCTGGCCATCAACCCGCTGCTGGGCGCAGCCACGCTGCTGACCTGGGCCATCATCGCGGCCTTCTTCCGCTACTCGTCGCTGGCCTCCATCGTGGCTGCCGTGTTTGCGCCGTTTTACCAGGCGCTGATCTGGGGCGTGGAGCCGGCCATCCTGGCCATCATCGGCATGAGCCTGCTGCTGGTGTGGCGCCACCAGGGCAACATCAGCAAACTGCTGGCGGGCAAGGAAACCAAGCTCGGCCAAAAGGCTGAGGCCGCTGCGGTGCACCACGTGGACAAGCCCCACACGCGCCACGGCCACGCCACCAAACACACCGGGCATGCGGCCCCTTCGCAGCCCCACAAACACAGGTCACCAAAAAAATGATCCAGCGTTTTGACGTCGGCCCCCGCATGTCGGAAATGGCCGTGTACAACGGCGTGTGTTACCTGGCCGGCCAGGTGGCACCCGATGGCAGCCAGGACATCAGTGGCCAGACCCAGCAAGTGCTGGCCGCCGTGGACGCGCTGCTGGCGCGTGCCGGCACGCACAAGGGCAAGCTGCTGCGGGTGGAGATATTCCTTGCCGACCTGGCTGACTTTGCCGCCATGAACGCCGTCTGGGAAGCCTGGGTCATGCCCGGCCACACACCACCGCGCGCCACCGTGCAGGCCAAGCTGGCCAAGGCCGAATGGCGCGTGGAGATGGTGGTGACGGCGGCGCTTTGACGGCCAGCCCAGGCCCGCCCTGGCCCACGCAGGTGAAGACCTCGCGACGCTCTTTGGTGGTGCTGGCGGCGTTGGTGCTGGGCACCACGGCCGCCAGTGAATGGTGGGCCCGCCGTGCTGAAGCGCAACTGGGCACGCAGGTGGCTGCGTTGGCCCAGGCCGGCGACATCCGCATGCTGGCGTCTGAAACCTGCGGCATCTGCGTCGTGGCGCGGCGCTGGTTTACCGAACACCGGGTGCCATTTGCCGAATGCCTGATAGAGCGTGACGCCGCGTGCAAGGCTGAATTTGAGGCGCTGCGTGCAGCCGGCACCCCCGTGATGGTGGTGCGCGGCCAGCCGCAGCTGGGCTTCAGCCCCGAGCGCTTGCGCGCCGCGCTTCAGCCCCGGGTTTGACTGCCGTCCCGCCCGTCAAACGGGCACCGAAGGCAGGCCCGCCAGCGCCATGGCCAGCTCGGCTTCGTCGTATTGCTGGTCCACCAGCTTGCCAGCCATGTAGTTGCTGTAGCTGCTCATGTCAAAGTGGCCGTGGCCACACAGGTTGAACAGGATCACCTCGGACTTGCCTTCGGCCTTGCAGCGCAGTGCTTCCATGATGGCGCCCTTGACGGCGTGGTTGGCCTCGGGCGCGGGCACGATGCCTTCGGCGCGCGCAAACAGCACGCCGGCGGCAAAACACTCGTTTTGTGTGTAGGCCGTGGCCTCGATGAGGCCCAGGTCCAGCAGGTGGCTCACCAGAGGCGCCATGCCGTGGTAACGCAGGCCGCCAGCATGAAAGCCCGGCGGCGTGAAGGTGCTGCCGAGGGTGTGCATCTTGGTCAGCGGCGTGAGGTGGGCCGTGTCACCAAAGTCATAGGCAAACTTGCCGCGTGTCAGGCTGGGGCAGGCGGCGGGCTCCACGGCCACGATGCGGCGCTTCTTGCCGCCGCGCAGTTGCTGGCCCACAAAC
>CAZUKT010000104.1:0-7005 GCA_964620975.1 uncultured Rubrivivax sp.
CACGGCGCGCTGCAGGCGCGTGGCGCAGGCAAACAGCGGCGCCAGGTCGGGGTAGCTGGCGCCGCCTGCCGCCAGGGGCAGCGATGCCCAGACCAGGCCTTCGGCGGTGGCAAACGCGGCATGGGCGGTGTTGCCTTCAGCGCTGGCGCTGCCCCACACCGACACCAGCCGGCCTGCGGCCTGCGCCACATGCTGCGCCAGCGCCAGCCACTGCGTGGCATCCACCTGCGCCTGCCACATCGGCAGCGGCGCCGGCATGGCACGCAGCGGGAGTTGAAGCCCTGCCAGTTGCATGGCCGTCAATGCCCCAGCATGGCCGCCGCCTGGCGGTACCACGCGTCGAGGTAGGGCGGGATGTACAGGCCCAGCATCAGCCCCAGGCCCAGGTGCAGGAACACCGGGATCAGCGCCGGCGGGTGCGCCAGCGGCTTGTGCGCGGTGGCACCAAACACCATGGGCTGCACGCGGTGGAACACCGACGCAAAGGCCAGCCCCAGTGCCACCAGCAAGAAGGGCGTGGCCCACGGTTGCTCGCGCATGGCCGTGGTGACGATGAGGAATTCACTGGCAAACACACCAAAGGGCGGCATGCCCAGAATGGCCAGCGTGCCCAGCATCAGCCCCCAGCCCACCGTGGGGCTGACACGCATGAGGCCGCGTATCTCGTCCATGATCTGCGTGCCGGCCTTCTGCGTGGCGTGGCCCACGGCAAAGAAGATGGCCGACTTGATGAGCGAATGCACCGTCATGTGCAGCAGCCCGGCATAACTGGCCACCGGCCCGCCCATGCCAAAGGCAAAGGTCATGAGGCCCATGTGCTCGATGGACGAGTAGGCAAACATGCGCTTCACATCACGCTGGCGGATGATGAAGAAGACTGCCGCCACCACACTGAGCAGGCCAAAACCCATCATCAAACGGCCTGAGAGCTGGCTGCTGCCCAACGCACCGTCGGTCAGCACTTTGCAGCGCAGCACGGCGTACAGCGCCACGTTCAGCAGCAGGCCCGACAGCACCGCCGACACCGGCGTGGGCCCTTCGGCGTGGGCGTCGGGCAGCCAGTTGTGCACCGGCACCAGGCCCACCTTGGTGCCGTAGCCGATGAACAAAAACGCAAACGCCAGCGTGATGATGTTGGGGTCAAGCTGGGCCTTGACCGCGTCAAGGTTCGTCCACAGCAGCGCGCCGCCTTCAGCGCCTATGACCTTCTCGGCCGCCATGTACAGCAGCACGGTGCCAAACAGCGCCTGCGCAATGCCCACGCCACACAGGATGAAGTACTTCCAGGCCGCTTCCAGGCTGGCGGCGGTGCGGTACACGCTGACCAGCAGCACGGTGGTCAGCGTGGCCGCTTCCATGGCCACCCAGACGATGCCCAGGTTGTTGGTGGTCAGCGCCAGCAGCATGGTGAAGCTGAAGAGCTGGTACATGCTGTGGTACAGCCGCAGGCGCGGCGGTGTCATCTTGCCGTGGTCACGTTCCACACGCATGTAGGGGCGCGAGAAGATGGCCGTGGTCAGCCCCACCAGGGCCGTCAGCGCCACCAGAAAGACATTGAGCGCGTCGATGTAGAACTCGTGGCCCCACACCAGCATGGGGCCGCCGGCAACGACTTGCACCGTCAGCACGCAGGCGGCAATGAAGGTGCCCGCGCTGAAGGCCACGTTCACGTCGCGTGCGTTGTCGCGGTGGCCCACCAGGCCGAGCACCGCGCCACCCAGCAGCGGCACGCCCAGCAGCATGGCGAGTGCGGGGGCTTCAATCATCCTTGAGCTTCTCCAGGTGGCTGATGTCGAGGCTGTCGAACTGCTCGCGGATCTGGAACATGAAGACGCCGAGGATCAGCACGCCAATCAGCACGTCCAGCGCAATGCCCAGCTCCACCACCATGGGCATGCCGTAGGTGGCCGATGTGGCGGCAAAGAAGAGCCCGTTTTCCATCGCCAGAAATCCGATGACCTGGGGCACCGCCTTGGCGCGCGTGATCATCATCAAAAAGGACAGCAACACGCAGGCCAGCGCAATGCCCAGCGTGCCACTGGCCAGCGTGTCAGACAGCTTTGAAATGGGAATGGCCAGGTTGAAGGCAAAGATCACCACCGCAATGCCGATGAGCATGATGGTGGGGATGTTGATGAGCGTTTCCACGTCCCAGCGTATCTGCAGCCGGTTGGCCACGCGGTGCAGCAGCCACGGGATCAGCACCACCTTCAGCGCCAGCGTGACCAGCGCCGACACATACAGGTGCGGCTGGTGCGTGACGTAGCCCACCACCGCCGTGGCCAACACCAGCACCGCGCCTTGCATGGTGAACAGGTTGATGAGCGACAGCACACGCCGCTGCGAGATCATGGCGAATGCCAATATCAGCAGAACCGCGCCGAGCAGGTTGACGAACTGGGTGAGCAGGGCGGTCATGTCAGCGGGCCAAGAGCAGATGCACGAGGATGCCGATGACGGCCAGCAAGAACGCGGTGGCCAGGAACTCAGGCACGCGGAAGATGCGCATCTTGGCCGACAGTGTTTCCAGCAACGCCAGCAAGAAGCCGCCCACCGCCAGCTTGAGCAGCAGCACCGGCAGCGCCAGCAGCATGGCCAGCGGTGCCTGCGCCTCGGCCACGCCCCACGGAAAGAACAGCGCCAGGCCGATGCACGAATAGGCAAAGAGCTTCAGGCTCGCCGCCCATTCCAGCAGCGCCAGGTGCCGGCCTGAATATTCGAGGATCATCGCCTCGTGGATCATGGTCAGTTCCAGGTGCGTGGCCGGGTTGTCCACCGGCACGCGGGCGTTTTCGGCCAGCGACACCATCGCGAAGGCCACGCCGGCAAAGGCCAGGCCGGGGTAGATGGCCAGGTCTCGGTGGGCCAGGGTCTCGACGATGGTGGTGAGCGAGGTGGACTTGGAAATGAGCGAGGCCGAAAACAGCACCATCAGCAGCGCCGGCTCGGCCAGAAAGCCGATGAGCATTTCGCGCCGTGCGCCCAGCGTGCCAAAGGCGGTGCCCAGGTCCATGGCGGCCAGCGAGATGAAGACCCGCGCCAGCGCAAACAGCCCCACCAGCGCAATGGCGTCGGCGGCGGGCGCCAGTGGCAGATCGGTGGAAATGGTGGGCACGATGGCGCAGGCCAGCAGCATGCAGCCAAACACCACGTAAGGCGCGGTGCGGAACAGGTGCGACGCGTTGTGCGCCACCACCGATTCCTTGTTGAACAGCTTGTGCAGCATGCGGTAGGGCTGCCACAGGCTGGGGGCTGATCGGTTTTGCAACCAGGCGCGCCACTGGTTGACCCAGCCGCTGAGCAGCGGCGCCAACACAATGGCCAGCACGATCTCGAGCAATTGCGACAGGAGGCCGGTGAATGTCATGCGGGGGCCCCCATCACATCACCATCACCAGCGTGGCCAGCAGCGTGACAAAGCTGTACAGCAGGTACACCGCAATGCGCCCCTGCTGCATCAGGCCCACCCAGCGTGCCAGCAGCAAGGCCAGGTTGGTGATGGGCACGTAGACCCAGCGCCAGAAGTGGTCGTTCAGGGTGACGCGGTACTGCGGCTGCGTGTCAAAGGGCGACGGCAACTCGCGCTTCATCTGGAAGAAGGGTTCGAATATCTGGCGAATGGGCTGGCCAAAACCTTCGGCCGTGTCCTGCATGCGTGCCGTGCCCCACGGGTAGCCACAGGCCCAGGGCAGGCTGCGCCGCGTGCGGCCGTGGTACAGCAGGCGCACCACCAAAAACGCCAGTGCAAAACTCGCCAGGATGCCCAGCAGGAAGATCACCGGGCCGTAGCTGGCCTGTTCTTGCCCGTTGGGCGCCAGCAGCCAGCCGCTGGCTGACATGCTGTGGGCCAGGCCCGCGCCCACCAGTTGCTGTGTCACCGGGTCCAGCAGGCCAATGACTTGCACCGGCAGCAGGCCCAGCAGCACACAGCCCAATGCCAGCCACAACATGCCGGCGCGTTCCCACAGCCCGGCGTCGTGCGCCTTGGCAAGCTTTTCTTCACGCGGCTGGCCCAGGAAGATGACGCCGAAGAACTTGACCATGGTGTAGCCGGCCAGTGCGGCCACCAGCGCAATGAGTGCGGCCACCACGGGGATCAGCATGGTCAGCAGCGGCACGGGCAGATCCGGCGCAAACAAGAAGCTCTGCAGCAGCAGCCATTCCGACACAAAGCCACCCAGCGGCGGCAAGCCCGCGCTGGCCAGCACCGCCAGCAGCGTGAGCCAGCCCACCCAGGGCATGGTGCGGATGAGGCCACCGAGCTTGCCCAGGTTGCGTTCTGACGTGGCGTGCAACACGCTGCCCGTGCCCAGGAAGAGCAGGCTCTTGAAAAAGGCGTGGCTCACCACGTGGTACAGCGTGGCCGTGAGCGCCAGCGCGGCCATGGGCGCCATGTCGTAGGCAAAAAAGATCAGCGCCAGGCCCATGCCCACAAAGAGCAGGCCCATGTTTTCTATCGACGAATAGGCCAGCAGGCGCTTCATGTCGGTCTGCACGGCGGCAAACACCACGCCAAACAGCGCGGTGGCCAGGCCCAGGGCCAGCAGCAGCGCGCCCCACCACCACAGTTGCAACTGCAGCAGGTCGAAGCCCACACGCAGCAGGCCGTAGATGGCGGTGTTGAGCATCACGCCGCTCATCAGCGCCGACACCGGCGACGGTGCTGCGGGGTGGGCTTCGGGCAGCCACACGTGCAGCGGCAGGATGCCGGCCTTGGCGCCGAAGCCAAACACCGCCAGCAAGAAGCCCACCGAGGCCCAGAATGGCGACAGCGACTGCACCCGCATGTTGGCGAAGGTGTAGTCGCCAGTGTTGGCCTGCAGCACGCCAAAACACAGCAAGATGGCGATGGCGCCCACCCGCGCCATGGTGATGTACAGGTAGCCCGCACTGCGCACCTCAGGGATGCGGTGGTTGGCCGTGACAAGAAAGTACGACGACAGCGCCATGGTTTCCCACATCACCATGAAGGCGTAGGCATCGTCGGCCAGCACCACGCCCACCATGGCCACCAGGAACACGTGGTACTCCAGGCACAGCAAGCCCGGCGGCGTGCCTTCACCCTGGCGGAAGTAACCCGCGGCAAAGGCCGATATGCCGGCCGATGCCGCGCCGATGACCAGCAGGAAAAACGCCGCCAGTGCGTCCAGCCGCAGGTGGAAGGGCAGGCTGGGCAGCCCGATGGGCAGCACGGCCACTTCGGCGCCGCCCAGCAGCGCCGCGAGCGCCAGGCCCGCCAGTGCCAGCCCCAGCAGGCCACCCAGCGGAAACAGCACCCGCGCCACAAACGCCAGGCGACGCATGGCCACCACACCCGCCAGGCCGAGCAGCATCCAGCCCAGGCACACGGCCAGCATCCAGTCGATGGCCAGCCAGTGGCCGGGCGTGGCAAGCCCGGTCATGCGCGGGGCCTGCGGCGGGTTTTGGCGGCAGCGGCGGGCGGTGTGGGCCTGCGGCCGCGTGGTGCGGGCGCTGCGGCCGTGTCAGCTGGCACCTTGTTGACACTGGGCGCTTGCTCGCCGTCCGGCGTGTCTTCACCGCTGGGTGTGTAGCTCACGCCGTGCGCCAGCAGGTAGTCACGGATCATCTGCCGCACCACCTGCGACGCCGTCAGGTCACGTTGGGCACACAGCCGCTCAAAGGCCGCCTTCTTGTTGGGGTCGATGAGCAGGGTCAAGCGCGCGGTCTTGAGCTCCATGGGGGGTGTGCTCGGGGCTATGGCAATGGCATGTGCGTACTCTGCACATGGTAGTCGACGGTCCTTGACGGCAGCCTGACGTTGGCCGCCATTGCGGCTGCCGCCTTCAGCCCTCAACCCTCAACCGTCTCGCGGCTCGCGCAACGCGCGGCTGACGCGCGCAAAGGCACCCGCCAGCTCGGCCGCGGCCTTCGGCGCCAGGCCCCTGGGGCGCCGCACCGGGCCGGCCCTGGCCTTGCCCAGTGCGTGGCCGCTGCTGGCAAAGACGATGTTGTTGCTGAGGTCGCCGCCGTCCACCACCAGGGCCGTGCCGCCAAAGCTGCGTTCGATGCGGGCCACGTGGGCGTCGTGGTGGCGGTGGCCCGCGTGCAGGTTCACCACCAGCACGCCCTGGGGCTGCAGCAGGTCGGCGCAGTCGTCGTAAAAACGTTGCGAGCACAGCCTGGCGGGCTGCCCTTCGCTGGAAAACCCGTCCACCATCAGCACGTCCACCCCCGGCGCGGCGTTGCGCACAAATTGCGCGCCGTCGGCCTGCTGCACCTGCAGCCGGCTGTCGTCCCGCGGCACACAAAACTCGTCGCGCAGCGCCAGCACATGTGGGTTGATCTCGGCCACCTCGATGCGTGCCGTGGGCAGGTGGCGGTGGCAGAACTTGGCCAGCGAACCCCCGCCCAGCCCTACCATCGCAATGCGCCGGGGCGCCGGCAGCAGCAGCAAAAAACCCATCATCGTGCGGGTGTACGCCAGCTCCAGCGCCACCGGGTCCTGCAGCGCCATGCGGCTCTGGATTTCGCTGATGGAAAAGTGCAGCGCCTTGGTGGTGAGGCTCACATGCACATAGGGCTTGACGTGGTCACTGGCGTCGGCGGTGCCGGCCGAGTGGCTGGCGGCGTGGCTGCCCACGGACATGCTTGCGGGCAAGACCTTCAAAACACGATCACGCCACGGGCGTTGCGGCCCTGCGCCAGGTCGTCAAAGGCCTGCGCTGCGTCGTCAATGCCGTAGCGGCGTGTGATGAGTTCGTCCAGCTTCAGCCTGCCGGCGCGGTACAGGCCCAGCAGGCGCGGAAAGTCGTGTCGCGGGCGGGCGCCACCAAAGTTGCTGCCGGTGAGCACCTTCTCTTCAAAGGTCAGCGTGTTGGTGCGCACGCTGCTCATGTCGCTGGCCTTGGCCACGCCCACCACCACCGCCGTGCCGCCCTTGCGCAGGCAGCCGTAGGCCTGCGCCACCAGGGTGCCGCTGCCCACACATTCAAAGGCGTAGTCGGCGCCGCCGCCGGTGAGCTTGCGCAGCGCGCGCACCACGTC
>CAZUKT010000104.1:7015-10957 GCA_964620975.1 uncultured Rubrivivax sp.
CGGCAGGCGGCTTGCGCCCACCATGCGCCACAACCGCAGCGCGCGCACCACGTCTTCCACCCCGGTGGCGTTGAACACATGCGTGGCGCCAAAGGCCTTGGCGGTGCCGAGCTTGACGTCGTTCATGTCCACCGCCACCACCATGGTGGCGCCGCTCATGGCGCAGCCCTGGATGGCGTTCAGCCCCACGCCGCCGGCACCGATGACCACGCACACGCTGCCGGGTTGCACCTTGGCCGTGTTGACGGCCGCACCCCAGCCGGTGGCCACGCCGCAGCTGACGAGCGCGCAGCATTCCAACTTCACGCCGTGGGCGTCTACCTTCACCACGTTGCCCACGTGCAGCGTGGCGTATTCGGCCATCACACCGCAGCCGCTGAACACGCTCAGCGGCTGGCCTTGTGCGTCGTGTGTGCGCACCGTGCCGTCGGGCAGGGTGCGGATGGCCTTGCCCGCCAGGTCACACAACGAAGGCCGGCCCGTGGTGCAGTAGCGGCAGCTGCCACACATGCTGACAAAGCTGCTGAGCACGGTGTCGCCCACGGCAAATTCGGTCACGCCTTCGCCCACTTCCACCACGGTGCCAGCGCCTTCATGCCCCAGAACCACGGGCGGCGGAAAGGGCAGCGTGCAGTTGGTGGCCGACAGGTCACTGTGGCACACGCCGCAGGCGCCGAGCTTGACGGTCACTTCATTGCGCTGCGGGCCGTGCACGGTGATGGTCTCCACCACCACCGGGGCATTCAGTGCGCGGCTGAGGACGGCTTTGGCGGTGTAGTTCATGGTGGGTTCGGGGGTGCGTTGACGGGGGTGGTCGTTTGCAGTCGGCCAGAAGCCGCGCAAGCGCACGACAATAGCGCCTTGCCCAACCCTGACCGCACGGGACTTCAGATGTTGCGCCTTCGCTCCTTGCTTGCCCACCTGCTTGGCGCGGCCCTGCTGGCCCTGCCAGGGCAGGCGCCAGCCCAGACCACGCCCGGCAACCTGGCGCTCAGCCAGAGCAGCGAGCACCGCGTGGCGCTGGTGGTGGGCAATGCGGCCTACCGCGATTCACCGCTGAAGAACCCGGTGAACGACGCGCGGGCCATGCGCGACAAGCTCAAGAGCCTGGGCTTTGCCGTGGTGTATTTTGAAAACTTGCAGACGCGGCAGATTGGTGGCGCCCTGCGGGAATTTCGCAACCTGGTGCGGCCCGGATCGGTGGCACTGTTTTTCTACGCCGGCCACGGCCTGCAGGTGCGCGGTGAAAACTTCCTGCCCACGGTGGACGCCGAACTCAGCAGCGAAGAAGACGTGCCCAACCAGAGCCTGAACCTGGCGCGGGTGCTCAACGCCATGGAAGACTCCAAGGCCGCCGTCAACCTGGTGCTGCTCGACGCCTGCCGCAACAACCCCTACGCACGCAACTTCCGCTCGTCGCCCACCGGCTTGGCGCTGGTGCAGGCGCCCAGCGGCACGCTCATCCACTACGCCACACGCCCGGGCAGCGTGGCCGAAGACGGCGGCGGCTCACACGGCACCTACACCGAGGCGCTGCTGGCGCAGATCGACGAAAAAGGCGTGCCCATCGAAACCGCCCTGAAACGCGTGACGGTGCGTGTGCGCGACGCCACCAAGGGCAAGCAGGAGCCGTGGATGGAGGGCAGCCTGACGGGCGACTTCTACTTCATCGTCAACGGCGGCAGCCCGCAGATCACGGTGCAGCAGGCGCCCGCCACCGCCGACGCCGCCGCCTGGCAGGCGGCCGATTCCACCGGCACGGCCGTGGCCTACCAGGCCTACCTGGGCGAATACCCCAGCGGCCTGTACGCCGCTGCAGCGCGCATCAAGCTGGCCACCCTGCGGCCGCCCGCAGCCACGTCTGCAGCTCCGTCTGCAGTCCCGACAGCCACCGTGGCTGCGGCCACCGCGCCGCCGGTGGCGGCCGCGCCGGCGCCCAGCACCGCCGCCACGGCACTGCCGCCCGGGGCTGAAGCCACCCCTGCCGGGCCGCCCCCCGTGCTGGCCCTTGTGCCGCCCGGCACCAAAGACGCCGACGGCTTTGTCTGGCGTGACGCCCAGGCCAAGGGTGCCAAGGCCCACTTTGAAGCCTATCTGCAGCAGTTTCCCAGGGGCCGCTACGCCGTGGCGGCGCGCCTGGCGCTCAAGCGGCTGGCGCAGCGCGAGGCCGAAATCCGTGCGCAAGAAGTGGCGGCAGCCGAACCCGGCATCTGGCAAGTGGCCCGCCAGGCCCACACGCAGGACGCCTACCGCGCCTTTTTGCAGGACTACCCCAAAGGCCGCTTTGCCGCGCAGGCCCTGGCGGCGCTGAAGGCGCTGGAGCAAGCGGCTGCGGCCACAGCGGCAGCGACAGCAACTGCCGCTGCGGCTGCCACCCCGGCCCCGCGCCAGAGCGACGAAACCCGGCCTGCCGCCGAACGTGTGCTGACCGCCACCGAGCGCGAAGCCCTGCGCGCCGCCGCACTGCGCGAGCTGAGCCTGGCGCGCATCACCGGGGCCGAATACACCATGGGCGCCGACCCCACCGAGCCCGGCGACAACGGCCCACCCGATGAAAGCGCGTCGCCCCAGCGCAGCGTCAAGGTGGGCCACCTCGAACTCGCCCCCTACGAAGTCACCGTGGCGCAGTTCCGCAAGTTTGTGGAAGCCACGGGTTTTGTCACCGAAGCCGAGCGCCCCGGGCAGGGTGGCTGCCACGGCCCGGGCAAGGCCGGCGCCTGGGTGCCCAAGGCCAGCACCCACTGGCGCGCACCCGGCCATGTGCAAACCGACAGCCACCCGGTGGTGTGCGTGAGCTTTGCCGACGTGCAGGCCTACCTGCTGTGGCTCAACGGCAGCGCCGAGCGTTACCGCCTGGCCAGTGAAGCCGAATGGGAATTTGCCGCACGCGGGGGTACCACGTCACCGCGCCCCTGGAGCGACGCGGGCGGCTTTTTTGCCCGCGCCTGGGGCGCCGTCAAACCGGGTTCGTCCGAGCCCGCGAGCCGTGCCTGCAAATACGCCAATGTGGCCGACGAATCCGCGCGCAAGCAGCTTGAACTGCCCGCCACCGTCAACTGCGACGACGGCTACCCCACCGCCGTGCCCGGTGGTTACTACAGCCGCAACAACTTTGGTCTGTACGACATGATCGGCAACGTGGCCGAATGGACGCCGGACTGCTGGAACGCCAGCCATGCAGGTGCGGCGCCAGACGCCCGTGTGCGCGGCCAGGGCGACTGCAGCCGCCGTGTGGTGCGGGGCGGCAGCTGGGCCAGCGCGCCGCACACCGTGCGCTCGGCGGCGCGGCTGAGCCAGCCGCAAAACTACCGCTCGGCCGACCTCGGGTTTCGCATCGCCCGCACGGGCAAGGAATAGGCGCGAAGCGCGCTTTACGCCGCTGCCGCTGCCGGCGCGGCTTCGGGCTCGGGCAGGCGCACCTGGCCTTCGGTGCTGTACTGGTAGTCGGCAAACACATGCGCCGCGCTCAGCAGCTGGTAGCTGCCGTCGGCGTGGCGCAGCGATGTGTCCTTCAGCCGCCCGGCGGTCTGCCCGCAGGTCCAGATTTCAAAGTTGCGCATGTGCGTGCACAAACAGGTCTTGTCCATCACCTTCACGCGACGCTCGCCGGGGTGGGCCGCCACTTCGCGGTTGTAGGCCGTGACGTAGGCGCACTTGCCGTTGGCGTCAAGCAGATAACCGTAGGCTTCGCAGTTGGGGCGTATGCCGTCGCCAATGCCGGGGCTGGCCTTGATCATGCGCATGGGGTAGCCGGTGGGTGAGATCTCGTTGACCTCGATGTCGTCTTCCACCGCCTTGAAGTACTCCTGCTTGATGTCGTCGGGCAGCCCGCATTCGCGCGTGACGGTGAAGCGCGTGGCCACCTGCACGGCGGCGGCGCCCATTTCCATGAAGCGCACGGCGTCGCTGCCGGTGAAGATGCCGCCGGCGGGTATGACCGGG
>CAZUKT010000105.1:0-10877 GCA_964620975.1 uncultured Rubrivivax sp.
ATGCGCGGGCGCGGCATCGGTCATGCCCTCCCACCAGACGTCGCCGTCATCGGTCAGTGCCACGTTGGTGAAGATGGAATCGCTCTTGACCGATTCCATGCAGTTCGGATTGGTCTGGTAGTTGGTACCAGGCGCCACGCCGAAGTAACCCGCCTCGGGGTTGATGGCATACAGCCGGCCGTCAACGCCGGGTTTGATCCAGGCGATGTCGTCACCGATGGTGGTGACCTTCCAGCCGCCAAAGCCAACAGGCGGCACCAGCATGCTGAAGTTGGTCTTGCCGCAGGCGCTGGGGAAGGCGGCCGCCACGTGGTACTTCTTGCCCGCCGGGTTGGTGACACCCAGGATCAGCATGTGCTCGGCCAGCCAGCCCTGGTCTCGGCCCATGGTGCTGGCAATGCGCAGCGCAAAACACTTCTTGCCCAAGAGCGCGTTGCCGCCGTAGCCCGAGCCGTAAGACCAGCTCTCGCGCGCTTCGGGGTAGTGCACGATGTACTTGGTGTTGTTGCACGGCCAGGCCACGTCTTTTTGCCCCGCCTGCAGCGGCGCACCGACGGTGTGCACACAGGGCACGAATTCGCCGTCGTCACCCAGCACGTTGAGCGCGCCCGTGCCCATGCGGGTCATGGTGCGCATGCTGATCACCACGTAGGGGCTGTCGGTCAGTTCCACCCCGATGTGCGAGATGTGGCTGCCCAGCGGGCCCATGCTGAAGGGCACCACGTACAGCGTGCGGCCCTTCATGGCGCCCTTGAAGAGCGCGTTTTCGCCCGTCTGCAGCAGCGTGCGCATGTCGGCCGGTGCCATCCAGTTGTTGGTAGGGCCGGCGTCTTCTTTCTGGGTGCTGCAGATGTAGGTGCGGTCTTCCACGCGCGCCACGTCAGACGCATCGCTGCGGGCCAGAAAGCTGCCCGGGCGCTTGGCCGGGTTGAGCTTCATCAGCGTGCCGGCAGCCACCAGTTGATCACACAGGCGGTGGTATTCGGCGTCGCTGCCGTCGCACCACTGCACGCTGGCAGCTTCGGTGAGCGCGGCCACCTGCGCCACCCAGTCAATGAGGCGCTGATGCTTGACATGGGCGGGCACGTTCAGGCGCAGGCCTTCCAGCACGGGGCGGTTCATGGGTTCTCCAATCACAAGGCAATGAAAAGACGGTATTGGGCAAGCGCCGACCGCGTGCCTTGCTGCGGTCGAGACTGGCCAAATACCGCCGCCAAGGGGCCAGCCAAGACAGCCCGCGCCCGAGGTGGGGGAGCCATTGTCGGTTCAATGTAATCACGCTGTAACCACCGGGTTCAGCGGCGATCATGCAGATTCGGCATGGCTTGATGCGTGTCAACCAAGGCGCGTCAGGCGGCAGTCAGCGGCATGGCAAATGCGTGCAACCCGCGCATGTTGCAATCGGGCGCATGAAAGTCCTGCATGTCTGTACCGGTGCCGCCCGCACCGCGCTCATCAACGGCCGCAAGATGCTGACCGCCATAAGAAAAACTGCGGTCAGCGGCCCCGTGGCCGTGGGCCCGCTGGGCCTGGAGGGCGACGAGCAAGCCGACCTCAGCGTGCACGGCGGCTTGTCCAAGGCCGTGTACGCCTACCCCAGTGAACACATCCCGTTCTGGCAAACGGTGCGTGCCCAGGCCCGGGCCGGGTTGTGGGACGAGCCGCTGCCACCCGGCGCACTGGGCGAGAACCTGTTGCTGCAAGGCCTGCTGGAGCAAGACCTGTGGGTGGGCGACCGCCTGGTGCTGCCCAACTGCGTGCTGGTGGTGAGCGAGCCGCGCCAGCCCTGCAACAAGTTCGGTGCGGCCATGGGTTTTGTGCAGGCGGTCAAGCTGATGTCGCAGTCAGGCTACTGCGGCAGTTACCTGGCTGTGTTGCACCCGGGGCAGGTGCAAGCGGGTGACAGCATCAAGCTGGCGCCAGGGCCGCGCGAAGTCAACTTGCGTGAGCTGTTCCGCGCCCGGGTGCGGCCGTAGCTGGCAGGCCATTCGCGCCCCTCATGCCCCGCGCCTGGGGCCGCCGCTGGCGGTCAGGCCAAGGCCGCATTCAGCGCGGGGTAGTCGGTGTAGCCCTGGGCGCCGCCACCGTAAAGCCGCGCCGCGTCCAGCGGGTTGAGCGCGGCGCCCTGCCGCAGCCGCAGCCCCAGGTCAGGGTTGGCGATGAAGGGCTTGCCAAAGGCCACCAGGTCGGCGGTGCCGCCGGCCACGGCGTCCAGCGCCATCTGGCGCGTGTAGCCGTTGTTCACCATCCAGGCGCCGCTGTACAGCCTGCGCAGCGCGGCGTAGTCAAAGGGCGCCACGTCGCGCGCGCCACCGGTCTGGCCTTCGATCAGGTGCAGGTAGGCCAGTTTCAGCGGCGCCAGTTGCGCCACGGCGTGCGACATGAGCGCTTGCGGGTTGCTGTCGGGGCCGGCGTCGTTGGACGGTGTCACCGGGGACAAACGCAGGCCCGTGCGGCCGCCACCGATAGCCTTGCAAACGGCCTGCATCACCTCCACCAGCAGCCGCGTGCGGTTTTCAATGGGGCCGCCATAGGCGTCTGTACGGTCATTGATGCTGTCGCGCAAGAACTGGTCGATCAGGTAGCCGTTGGCGCCGTGCACTTCCACACCATCAAAGCCGGCGTCCATGGCGCAGCGGGCGGCGTGCACGTAGTCGGCCACCACGCCCGGGATCTCATCGGTGCGCAGGGCACGCGGCGCTGAGCAGTCGGCAAAACCGCCTGCGATGTAGGTCTTGCCCAATGCGGCACGCGCCGTGCTGGACACCGGCGCCGCACCGCCGGGCAGCAGCGACACATGCGAAATGCGCCCCACGTGCCAGAGCTGGATGACGATGCGCCCGCCCCGTGCATGCACCGCGTCGGTGATGCGACGCCAGCCGGCCACCTGGGCCGGGCTGTAGATGCCGGGCGTGTCGAGGTAGCCCTGGCCCATGGCGCAGATCTGCGAGGCCTCGGTGATGATCAAGCCGGCACCGGTAGCGGGGTCAGCGCGCTGCGTGTAGTACTGCAGCATCAAGTCATTGGGCACCTGGCCGGCGCTGGCGCGGTTGCGCGTGAGCGGGGCCATGCAAATGCGGGTGGCGAGATCGATGTCGCCGATACGAAGGGGGTCGAAGAGTGTGCTCATGCGCCAAGGTTAGCGCAGGGAACCCCCGGCCTCGGTGCGGCGTGGCACAGTCGGGCCATGCTCGCTTACCGACACGCCTTTCACGCCGGCAACCATGCCGACGTGCTCAAGCACACCGTGCTCTCGCTGGTGCTGCGCTACATGAACCTCAAGGACAAGGGCTGGCGCTACGTGGACACCCACGCCGGCGCTGGCGGCTATTCGCTGCAGGGCGAATACGCCAACAAGCGTGCCGAATACGAACAAGGCATTGGCCTGCTGCTGGAGCGCAGCGACCTGCCCGCGCCGCTGGCCGACCTGGTGGCACTGGTGCGGCAGTTCAACGACGGCAAGGCCATCAAGCAATACCCCGGCTCGCCGGCCATTGCCCAGGCGCTGATGCGCCCGCAAGACCAGCTGCGCCTGAGCGAGCTGCACCCCACCGACCACAAGATCCTGGCGTCCTACCTGGGTGACGTGCCAGGCGCCGAAGTGAAGCTCTGCGACGGCTTTGCCGCGCTCAAGGGCCACCTGCCGCCCATCACACGGCGCGGTGTGGTTCTGATCGACCCCAGCTACGAGATCAAGAACGACTACCTGCGCACGCTGGCCGCGCTGCGCGAATCGCTGGAGCGCTTCCCGGAAGGCACGGTCATCGTGTGGCTGCCGCAGTTGCAGTTGCTTGAATCCACCCAATTGCCACAGCGCCTGAAGGCCGCCGCAGACAGTGGCGCCAAGAAGGGCTGGCTGCACGCCCGCCTGACCGTGGCACAGGCCGACGAACGGGGTTTTGGCATGCTGGGCAGCAGCGTGTTTGTGGCCAACCCGCCGCACACCTTGTTTGACGAACTGCAGCCCGTGCTGCCCTACCTGGCCCAGGTGCTGGCGCAGTTTGACGGCGCCAAGAGTGCGCTGGAGCGTTCGGGCAAGTCCTGACTCTGCGGTCTGCGGCGCCGCTACACGCCGCGTGCGCGGTCGGCCTTGAACTGCTTGCGAAAGGCATCGAAGCGGTCTTCGTCCAGCGCCTGCCGCACTTCGCGCATCAGGTTCACGTAGTAGTGCAGGTTGTGGATGGTGGCCAGCATGGGGCCCAGCATTTCGCCACAGCGGTCCAGGTGGTGCAGATACGCACGGCTGAAGCCGCCCGGTGGCCCGCCGTCAGGCGCCGCGATGCCGGCGCAGGTGTGGCAGCCGCAGGTCTCGTCGATGGGCCGCTCGTCGGCCTTGTGGCGTGCGTTGCGGATCTTCAGGTCGCCAAAGCGCGTGAAGAGGTGGCCGTTGCGTGCATTGCGCGTGGGCATCACGCAGTCGAACATGTCCACGCCGCAGGCCACGCCTTCGACCAGGTCTTCGGGCGTGCCCACGCCCATCAGGTAACGCGGCTTGTGGGCAGGCAGGCGGTGCGGGGTGTGCGCCATGATGCGCAGCATCTCGTCCTTTGGCTCGCCCACGCTGACGCCACCCACGGCGTAGCCCGGCAAGTCCAGCGCCACCAGCGCGTCCAGCGACTCCTGGCGCAGGGGCTCAAACATGCCCCCCTGCACAATGCCAAAGAGCGCATTGGGGTTTGCAAGGCGCGCAAATTCATCGCGGCTGCGCACCGCCCAGCGGCGACTGAGTTCCATGCTCTGGCGCGCCTCGGGCTCGGTGGTGATGTGGCCCTTGAGCTCGTAGGGCGTGCACTCGTCAAACTGCATCACGATGTCGCTGTTGAGCACGGTCTGGATCTGCATGCTCACCTCGGGCGTGAGGAAGAGCTTGTCGCCGTTGACGGGCGACGCAAAGCGCACGCCTTCTTCGCTGATCTTGCGCATCTCCCCCAGGCTGAACACCTGGAAGCCGCCGCTGTCCGTCAGCATGGGGCGCTGCCAGCCTTCAAAGCGGTGCAGGCCGCCAAACTGGCGCAGCACGTCCAGCCCCGGGCGCATCCACAGGTGGAAGGTATTGCCGAGGATGATCTCGGCGCCCATTTCCTCCAGGCTGCGTGGCATCACCCCCTTGACGGTGCCGTAGGTGCCCACGGGCATGAAGACGGGTGTTTCCACCACACCGTGGTTCAGCGTCAGGCGGCCTCGGCGGGCGTGGCCTTGGGTCTTGAGCAGATCGAAGCGCAGCATGCGCGGCATTGTCGCCGTGGCGCCCCGCCGTACATTCAACGCCGCTGCAGCAGCATGGCGTCGCCGTAGCTGAAGAAGCGGTATTGCGTGTCCACCGCATGGCGGTACAGCGCAAAAAGGTGGGCGTGCCCGCTGAAGGCGCTTGCCAGCATCAGCAGCGTGCTCCTGGGCAGGTGGAAGTTGGTGATGAGCACGTCCACCACCCTGAAGCCGAAACCCGGGGTGATGAAGATGTCGGTGTCACCGCTGTAGGGCGCCAACCCGCCCGTGGCGCTGAAGGCGGCGGCCGACTCCAGCGCTCGCAAGGTGGTGGTGCCCACGGCCACGATGCGGCCCCCCGCTGCACGCGTGGCGGCGATGGCGGCCACGGTTTCGGCACCCACTTCAAGCCACTCGCTGTGCATGCGGTGGTCTTGCAGGCGCTCTGCGCGCACGGGCTGGAAGGTACCCGCGCCCACATGCAGCGTCACCGCCGCCGTGCCCACGCCGCGTGCCCGCAAGGCGGCCAGCAACGGCTCGTCGAAGTGCAGCGCGGCCGTGGGTGCAGCCACGGCGCCGGGGCGTTGCGCAAACACGGTCTGGTAGCGGTTTTCGTCGTCGGCCGAATCGCTGTGTGTGATGTAGGGCGGCAGTGGCACGTGGCCATGCTGCTGCAGCAGCACCAGCGGGTCGGCCGGAAAGCGCAGGTGGAAGAGCCCGCCCTCGGGCCCGCAACGGCCTACCACCAGGGCATCAAATGCATTGGCAAACCGCACCAAGGTGCCAGCACGGGGTGACTTGCTGGCACGCAGGTGGGCCCACACCTCATGGCCTGGCAGCACCCGCTCGACCAGCGCTTCGACGCTGCCGCCGGTGGGCTTTTGGCCATGCAGGCGCGCCTTGATGACCCGTGTGTCGTTGAAGACCAGCAAGTCTCCCGGCTGCAGCAGCCCCGGCAGATCGGCAAAACAGCGGTCTACCGGCACGGCGCCGGTGCCGTCGAGCAGGCGCGAGGCGCTGCGCTCGGCAGCAGGATGCTGTGCGATCAGCTCGGGTGGCAGTTCGAAGTCGAAGTCGGCAACGGTATAGGCGTGGGCGGGTGGCGTGTTCATGGCGCAGGCGGGTCGGGCCTGAAGGGTGAGCGTTGGGCAACGCTGCGCGGGGCGCGCGGCGCAAGGTCAAAATTGTTCCATGCCCCAAGCCCCGGCGCCCCTACCGGCTGAATCGGTTGAATCGGTTGAATCGGCCAAATCGGCCGCGCACCCCGATTCGGCCGCTCCGCCCGCCACACACCCCCCCGCACGCAGCACCGCGCCCGCCGCCAAGCTGTCGGCGCCGGCACGCGCCATGCACAAGCTGGGCCTCCAGCGCGACATCGACCTGGCGCTGCACCTGCCCATGCGCTATGAGGACGAAACCCGCCTGGTGCCCATGGGCAGCTTGCGTGACTTTGAGACCGCGCAGGTGCAAGGCGTGGTGCGCGACTGCCGTGTGGAAACCCGCGGCCGCCGCCAGCTGGTGGTGCAGCTTGCCGACGACACCGGTGAGCTGATCCTGCGGCTGCTGCACTTTTACCCGTCGCAGCAAAAGGCCCTGGGTGTGGGCCAGACGGTGCGGGCGCGCGGTGAAGTGCGTGGCGGTTACTTCGGCCGCGAGATGGTGCACCCCGAATTTCGCACCGTGGCCGCCGACACGCCGCTGCCGCAGGCGCTGACACCCGTCTACCCCAGCAGCGCCGCGCTGCCGCAGGCCTACCTGCGCAAGGCCGTGGCCAGCGCCCTGGCGCGTGCCCCGCTGCAGGAACTGCTGCCCCCGGCCGTGCTGCCGCCGGGCCTGCCCACACTGCGCGAGGCGTTGGCCTTTTTGCACCAGCCACCGCCCAGCGCGCCACTGGCCACGCTGGAAGACCACAGCCACCCCGCCTGGCAGCGCCTGAAGTTCGAAGAACTGCTGGCGCAGCAGCTTTCACAAGCCCAGGCGCAGGCGCAGCGTGCGCTGCTGGCCGCACCTGCGCTGGTGCCGCAACCCGGCGGCCTGCAGGCGCAACTGCACGCCGTGCTGCCTTTTGCGCTGACGGCCGCGCAGCAGCGTGTGGTGGCCGAGATAGGCGCTGACCTGGCGCGGCCGCAGCCCATGAACCGCCTGCTGCAAGGCGATGTGGGTTCTGGCAAGACCGTGGTCGCCGCGCTGGCAGCCGCCGCCGCCATGGGTGCGGGCTGGCAGTGTGCGCTGATGGCGCCCACCGAGATCCTGGCCGAGCAGCACTTTCGCAAGCTCGTGGGCTGGCTGCAGCCGCTGGGCGTGACCGTGGCCTGGCTCACCGGCAGCCGCAAGGGCAAGGCACGTGCGGCCATGGTGGCGCAGGTGGCCAGCGGCGAGGCGATGCTGGTCGTGGGCACCCACGCTGTCATCCAGCATGACGTGCACTTTGCGCGCCTGGGCCTGGCCGTGGTGGACGAGCAGCACCGCTTTGGCGTGGCGCAACGCCTGGCGTTGCGGCAGAAGCTGACCGAACAAGCCCTGGAGCCGCACCTGCTCATGATGAGCGCCACGCCCATACCGCGCACCCTGGCCATGAGCTACTTTGCCGATCTGGACGTGAGCACCATTGACGAACTGCCGCCGGGCCGCACGCCCATCGTCACCAAGGTCTTTGCCGACGGCAAGCGCGACGCCGTCATCGCCCGCATCCATGACGAGGTGGCGCAAGGCCGACAGGTCTATTGGGTATGCCCGCTGGTGGAAGAGAGCGAACACCTCGACCTGCAAAACGCCACCGCCACACACGCCGAGCTGACGGCCACGCTGCCGGGTGTGATGGTGGGCCTGCTGCACGGCCGCATGGCCAGCGCCGAGAAGGCCGCCGTGATGGCGCTTTTCACGTCCGGCGAGATGAAACTGCTGGTGGCCACCACGGTGATCGAAGTGGGTGTGGACGTGCCCAACGCCAGCCTCATGGTCATTGAACACGCCGAGCGCTTCGGCCTGGCGCAACTGCACCAGTTGCGCGGCCGCGTGGGGCGCGGCGCCGTGGCCAGCGTGTGCGTGCTGCTGTACGGCACGCCGCTGTCGCCCACCGGCAAGGCGCGGCTGAAGGCCATGGCCGAAACGACCGACGGCTTCGAGATTGCGCGCCGCGACCTGGCAATTCGCGGCCCGGGTGAATTCATGGGCGCCAGGCAAAGCGGCGACGCCTTGCTGCGTTTTGCCGACATCAACGAAGACAGCGCCTTGCTGCAATTGGCGCGCAGTGCCGCGCCGCTGCTGCTGGGCCAGCATCCCGCTGCGGCCCAGGCCCACGTGGCGCGCTGGCTGGCCAGCCGGGCCGACTACCTGAAGGCCTGACCCACTGCCGGTGTTGAACACCGCCCTCGGCCACCACGCCACAATGGCGTCCATGACCTTGACCGAGCTGAAATACATCGTCGCCGTGGCCCGTGAACGGCACTTTGGCCGCGCTGCAGAGGCCTGTTTCGTGAGCCAGCCCACCTTGTCGGTGGCCATCAAGAAGCTCGAAGAAGAGCTCGACGTGAAGATCTTTGAGCGTGGCACCGCCGAAGTCAGTGTCACGCCCCTCGGTGAGCAGATCGTGCGCCAGGCGCAGCAGGTCATAGAGCAAGCGGCTGCGATCAAGGAAATCGCCAAACTCGGCAAGGACCCGCTGGCTGGGCCGCTGCGGCTGGGCGTGATCTACACCATTGGCCCCTATCTGCTGCCCGACCTGGTGCGACAGGCCATCACCCGCGTGCCGCAGATGCCGTTGATGCTGCAAGAAAACTTCACCGCCAAGCTGCTGGAAATGCTGCGCCTGGGTGAACTGGACTGCGCCATCCTGGCCGAGCCCTTTCCGGACAACGGCCTGGCCGTGGCGCCGCTGTATGACGAGCCATTTCTGGCCGCCGTGCCCAGCACCCACGCGCTGGCCAAACGCAAGAGCCTGACGGCCGAAGAGCTGAAGGCCGAGACCATGCTGCTGCTGGGCACGTGCCACTGTTTTCGTGACCACGTGCTGGAGGTTTGCCCGGAGTACGCACGTTTTGCCAGCCAGTCGTCAACCGCCAACGAAGGCATCCGCAAGAGCTTTGAAGGCAGCTCTCTGGAGACCATCAAGTACATGGTGGCATCGGGAATGGGTGTCACGGTGGTGCCGCGCTTGAGCGTGCCCACCGAGAAGCAGCCGCACATCAAGTACATCCCCTTTGCCAAGCCCGTGCCCACGCGGCGCGTGGTGCTGGCATGGCGGCGCACGTTTCCGCGCTACGAGGCCATTGCCGCACTGCGCAACGTCATTTACGCCTGTGCACTGCCGGGCGTGGTGCGGCTCACCGCCTGACGGCGGGCCTGCCCTGCACAGGCGGCCAGGGCCGACATCACCCAGGGCCTTGCGCCTGCCCGCCAGGAGCACGGGCCCGGGCCCACCCCGGCTTGTGCACCGGGCGCCGCCGCGCCAAAACACGGCGGTGCACGGTGCCAGACATCAGGAAGAAAGCTTGGTGGTGCTCCAAGCCAGCGACAAATGCCAGCGCGTGCAGATTACGCGTGCCCAGGCGCAGGCGTTCGGGCAGGTCGTGGCTCAGCAGTGTCATGGTGCAGTGCAATACATGGTGTGAGTTGACCGCAGCCCGCCGCCGCGCGGCGTGCGCCAGCGCACCCGCAGCGGCCGCCGGCTACTCGGGTGCAACAACTCAGCGCCGCCGCCACGCGCGGCGCAGTGCCAGGGTGGTGAGCACCAGCCCGGTCAACACCAGGCCCATGGCCAGCGTGGCGCAAATGCGCAGCAGCGTGTTGTTGAAGTCTTCGCCCTCTGCGTAGTCCATGACGTGCAGGCGCCAGAAAAAGTCGTACAGCACCCAGGCCTCGTTGCGCACCGCCAGCAGTTCGCCGCTGCGGCCGTCAAAGTACAGGCGCGTCTGCAGGCCGTCGTCAAAGCGCGCCAGCCAAAGGTCTTGGCGCCCGGCCACTTCTTGCACCATGGCCAGCCGCGTGGGGGCCTCGGGCAGGCGTTGCACGGCGGCCAAGACGCCGCTGCCTCGGTACAGGCTGCGCGCAAACTGGGCAATGGATTCGGCGCTGGGCGCTGGCAGTTCGCCGCCCGCCGCAGCCAGCCACTGGTCACCCGCCGCACCCCGCAGCCGCAAAGCCGGCCCAGCGGCCGTGGCCACGCTCTGTACGGACAGCACCGGGCCGCGCAGCACAGTGGTGCCCAGCGCCTGCGCCCAGCCGGCCGGCAGCGGCTGCTGCACCTTGGCCACGGCGTCGCCCCCCTTGACCCAGGCCTTGAAGGGCACCCAGGCAAACAGCAAGCCGCCCAGCAACCAGGCCAGCACTTGCAGCGCCACGGCGTAGCCCAGCCAGCGGTGCCAGCGGAAAAACTTGGCGGCAAGGGCCATGGTGCTTTCGGCAGAACGACGGGGCTCGGCGGCGAAATCGGGCAAGGTCGGGTGGGTTGCAACTCAGCGCAGTACCGCGCCGACTTGCTCCACCGATTCTCTGGTCACGGTTGCTACATCTTGCAGGAATGCATTCCTGTCCGGTGACGGCGTCACGTCCGGTACAGGGGCCGCCAAGTCAAAGATGCGCTCGGCGATTAGCCTGGCGCGCCGGAAGGTCGAGCGTGGTCCCGATTCGTCGTAGGCATTGCGCCAGTCGCTCAAGCGCTCCAACTTCACGCG
>CAZUKT010000106.1:0-2705 GCA_964620975.1 uncultured Rubrivivax sp.
GAGCGGGCGCTGAAATTCCTGTATCAGGTGGTCCTGCAGCGGCTGTGGCCGCGCCGCATGACCGCCCGCCCTACAGCCCCAACGGCGGCCCCCACAGCGGCATTGACCACCTGCTGGCGCTGTATGTGCAGACGCCCGCCACCCTGACCGGCAACCTTTTTGGCATGGTCCTCGTGTGTGGCATCTTCTGGCCACTGGTCGAGCCCGTGTTGATGCTTGCCTGGCTGGGCACGGTGTCGGCGCTGTGGCTGGTGCGACTGGGTCACTACTTGCGGTTTCGCCGCCAGCGCACCACCGAAACCCTGGCCTTGCGGGTGTGGCGCAAGAGCTGGGTGGTGCTGGTGCTGTGCCAAGGCGCCATGTGGGGCATGGCGGTGTGGTTGTTCTGGGGTGTTGGCACGCCGTACCACCGGCTTTCGCTGCTGTTGATCGTGTTCACCTACTGTCTGGCCTCGGTGCAATTGCTGGCATCGCAATCGCGAGTGTTCATGGCCTTTTTGTTCCTGGTGTTCACGCCCACCATCGTGCGTGTGGCCAGCGACACCAGCCAGCCCTTTCACCTGCAGATGGCGGTGATCCTGACGCTGATGTTCTGCATCACCGTGCTCATGGCGCGCACCTACACCAGTGCCCTGGGCCAGGCCATTGCCCGCAAGAGCCTCACCGACGAAGTGGCCTCGCGGCTGCGGCTGGACAAGGCCGTGGCCGACGAAGCGCGCCGCGCTGCCGAGGCCGCCAATCGCGCCAAGACGCAGTTTTTTGCCGCCGCCAGCCATGACCTGCGCCAGCCGCTGCACGCCATGGGCCTGTTTGCCGAAGCGCTGCGCCAGCGCAGCCATGACCCCGAAGTGGCGTCGCTCGTGAACAGCATCAACGAATCGGTGGACGCGCTGGAAGGCCTGTTTGGCGAACTGCTGGACATCACACGCATCGACACCGGCGGCGTGGACGTGAACCCGGCGCCGGTGCGTCTGCGTGAACTGTTTGCGCGCCTGCGCCTGCACTTCGAGCCCACCGCGTTTGAAAAAGGCCTGATGCTCAGTTTCAGGGGCGAGCAACTGGTGGCCCATGCGGACCCCGTGCTGCTTGAGCGCGTGCTGCGCAATCTGGTGAGCAACGCCATCCGCTACACCGACGACGGCGGCGTGCTGGTGAGCTGCCGCTTGCGCAAGACGGCAGAAGGCGGCTACTTGCTGCTGCAGGTGTGGGACAGCGGTATCGGCATTTCCGAAATGGCGCTGCCCCGCATCTGGGACGAGTTTTATCAAGCCCAGAGCAACCGCCCACTGGAAGCCCACCACCGCAAGGGGCTGGGGCTGGGGCTGGCCATCGTCAAGCGGCTGGCGGGGCTGATGGACGCGCCCGTCACCGTTCGCTCGCGCTCCGGCCACGGCACCGTGTTTTCGCTGCAAGTGCCACTGGGCAAGGCGCCACGCAGCATTGCGCTGCCCGAAGGCAGCCCCACCGCCAAGGCGCCGCTGGGCCTGACGCTGGAAGACCGCTACATCCTGGTCGTGGAAGACGAAGCCGCCGTGCGTGAAGGCCTGGTGGTGCTGCTGCAGGCCTGGGGCGCCCGTGTGGTGTCGTTTGACACCGTGGAGGCCGTGGAAGCCTGGTTGCCCTCACCCGCTGCCGAGCAGCCTGTCCTGAGGCTGGTGGACTACAGGCTGCCGCAGGGACGCACCGGCATTGACGCGCTTGTGGCCGTGCGCGCGCGCTGGCCGGCGCTGCCGTTGCAGGCCATTGTCATTACTGGCAGCAGCCTGGGCGGGCATGAAGACGAGGCCGTCAAGCACAACTACCACCTGCTCATCAAGCCCGTGCTGCCCAACAAGCTGCGCGCCATGATCGCCTTCAAGCTGGGCGTGCGGTAGGCGCCGCAGGCGCCATGCGAGTTGGCGCCGGGTGCCGCCGACGCGGCCCCTGAAAGCTCGCCGCGTTGGCGCCGAGGGGCAAAGGCGGTGGCGGCTTGCCCCTACCATCGGCGCATGGATGACGCCATCTCGCAAAAGCCCCGCCCGCAATGGCAACGTGTGCTGTGGGGTGCCGCCGGTGCGCTGGCGCTGCTGACTGGGTTTGTGGGCATCTTCCTGCCCGTGTTGCCCACCACGCCTTTTGTGCTGCTGGCCGCGTTTTGCCTTTCGCGCAGTAGCAGCCGGGCCGAGCAGTGGCTGCTGAACCACCCGCGCTTCGGCCCCACGGTGCGTGACTGGCGGCAGCGGCGCGCCATACCGTTGCGTGCCAAGCAACTGGCCTGGGTGATGATGACCGTCAGCTCCGTGTGGGCCTGGTGGGCCATGCCACCCGCGCTGCGCTGGCTGCCGGGCCTGGTGTGCCTGGTGGTGGGTGTGTGGATGTATCGCCTGCCCACACGCGGCTGACTCGCTGGCTAAGCGGTGGATTATTCGTACTTGGGCGCCTCGCGCGGCGGCGGCGGTGGCGTGCGCTTGCGCGGGCTGAAGTTGAGCTTGCCGTCCACGGCCAGCGTGCCGGCCACCTGCACACGTTGTGCGGGCTGGTCGGTGAGCTGATCGGGGTGCCACAGCTTGATCTCGGCCTGGCCGTCGGGCAGGCCTTCCAGCCGCACACGGCCCTGCGCGTCGGTCACCGCAAACCAGGGCGTGGGCGACACAAACAAGTGCCCACGCATGCTGTTGTGCAAGTGGCAGCCGATCAGCACCGTGCCGGCCACGTCCAGACGCAAG
>CAZUKT010000106.1:2715-4467 GCA_964620975.1 uncultured Rubrivivax sp.
CGGCGCTGGTGTTGTTGCCTTTGCGTGCGGGGGGCAGCCGAAATTCAAACTCTTTGGCCGGCGCCACCGATCCAAGCGGCCCGCCGGGCTGTGACCGCACATGGTGGTCAAAGTTGTCGAGGTTGACAAAACGCACGGAGCCGCCCACGGGCACCACGGTCACAAAAGGCACGAAGCGGATGTCGCGCTGGGACACCACGGCGGTGAGCGGCAGGGGCCTGGCCGGCCAGCTGGCGGTGGGCTGCACCAGCACCACGGTGTCGGTGGCGGGTTGGCCGTCGGCGTTGCTTACGGTGACTTGCACGGTGGCGGCGGTGGCCGCTGGCGTGGCCAGGGCCAGCGCCGCAAGCAAAACAAACGAAAGGTGGGCCAGTGGGTTCAGGGTGTGTGTCATGCGGCGCATCATAGGCAGCGCAAGAGGCGCCGGCCATCCCCCTACAGCTTGACCAGCGCCGCCGCACGCACACCCAGCAGCCGTATGCGGCGTCCCAGATCCACGCGCTTCAGGCACAGGCCCGCCGCGTGGCGGATGGCCGCCGCGTCGGCCACCGGCTGCGGCAGCGTGAGGTCGCGTGTGACGGTCTTGAAGTCTTCAAAACGCAGCTTGATGCCGATGGTGCGGCCGGCGTAACCCTTGCGCTGCAGGTCGGTGGCCACCTGCGTGGCCAGCTCGGTGAAGATGCGGGTCAGCTCGGCGCGGTCGCGCACGGCGTGCAAGTCGCGGTCAAAGGTGGTTTCGCGGCTCATGGACACCGGCTCGCTGTGGGTCACCAGCGGGCGGTCGTCGCGGCCGTGGGCGGCTTCGTGCAGCCAGCGGCCGTAGGCGCGGCCAAAGTGCGCCACCAATTCGGCCGGCGGCCGCGCCGCCAGTTCACCAATGCTGCGAATGCCCAGTGCCGCCAGTTTGGCGCCGGCCTTGGGGCCGATGCCGTTGATGCGGCGCACCGCCAAAGGCCAGATGCGGGTGGGCACCTCGGCCTGCGTCAGCACCGTCAGACCGTCGGGTTTGTCCAACTCGCTGGCCATCTTGGCCAGCAGTTTGTTCGGCGTCACGCCCACCGAGCAGGTCAGGCCGGTGCAACGCAAGACGTTGTTGCGGATCTCCTGCGCCAGCGCCCGCACGCCACCCGTGGGGTCAAAACCCAGGCTGTCCTGGGCGCCAGGCAGTTGCGTCAGGTCGATGTAGATCTCGTCGATGCCCCGGTCTTCAATCAGCGGCGCCACCTCGGCCACGGCGGCCTTGAAGAGGCGTGAATAGCGCCGGTACTGCTCAAAGTCCACCGGCAGCAGCACGGCCTGTGGCGCCAGTGCTGCGGCCTTCATCAAGCCCATGCCCGAGTGCACGCCCAGGTCGCGCGCCGGGTAGGTGGCGGTGGTGATGACGCCGCGCCCGGCATAGCCGTCCAGCGTGGCGAAGCGGCGCGTGCCGTCGGCCTGCAGCACGGGTTGGTGGCGCCGGCCGCCGCCAATCACCACCGGCTGGCCCTGGAGTTCGGGGTAACGCAGCAGTTCCACCGACGCATAAAACGCGTCCATGTTGAGGTGGGCAATCCAGCGGCGGGGTGGCACAGCGTGGGTGTGGGCGGGCGCAAGGGCAGGGTGTGAAGTCCGGCACAGGCAGATGCCGGGAGCAAAAGAAATTGTGGCCGCAGAAACACTTGGACATACAAATGGGCGAAAAGCCCATTTATAGTTGCGGCATGCGGACCCCAAGTCGGGGCCCGCACCCACCGGGAGCCTCTCCTCACGAGC
>CAZUKT010000106.1:4477-10791 GCA_964620975.1 uncultured Rubrivivax sp.
GGCAAGTTCAAGATCTCCGACTGGCGTGTGGCCCTGACCACCGCGTTGAGTGCCACCGTGCTGCTGGCCGCCTGCGGCGGCGGCGGCAGTGACCCCACCCCCAACCCCGTGGTGGCCGCTGCGGCCACCAGCTACTCACAGGGCGCCATCACCGGCTTTGGCTCGGTGTTTGTGGGCGGTGTGCGTTATGACGACACCGGTGCAGCCGTGGCCGACGACGACGGCGGCGCCCACAACAGCAGCGCGCTCAAGCTTGGCATGATGGTTGAGGTGGACGGCGCCAACGCCGACGCCGCAGCCGGCACCGCACGTGCGCTGCGCATCCGCTTTGGCAATGAAGTGGTGGGGCCGGTGGGCGCTGTAGACACCGCTGCTTCTACCGTGGTGGTGCTGGGCCAGACCGTGCTGGTGACCACCAGCACCGTGTTTGACAGCACCTTGTCGGGTGGCCTGAGCGCGCTGACCGCCGGTGCCGTGATTGAAGTGCACGGCATTCTGGACACCGCCAATGGCCAGATCGTGGCCACGCGCATCGAAGCCGAAGACGCCGCCACCGCCTACCGCCTGCGGGGCGTGATCAGCGCGCTGGACACCACGGCCAAGACCTTCAAGATCGGCAGTGAACTGGTCTCTTACGCCGGCATCGACAGCGCCGCCGTGCCCACGTCGCTGGCCGATGGCCAGGTGGTGCGCGTGGCCTTGCAGACCACACAGGTCAACGGCGCCTGGGTGGCCACCAAGCTGCGCAGTGGCCTGCGCCTGCCCGACACCGCGCGGCCTGACGCGCACGTGGAAGGTGCCATCACCACCTTCACGTCGACGTCGAGCTTTGTCGTCAACGGCCTCACCGTGAACGCCACCAACGCCACCTTCCCCGACGGCACCACCGGCATCGTGCTGGGCGCCCGGGTTGAAGTGCATGGCACGGTGACCGATGGTGTGCTCGTGGCCACCAAGGTGGAAGTGCAAGACCGCCGCGACCATGGCCGCCGCGACTTGGAACTGCGTGGTGAACTGGGCACGCTGGACACCACCGCCAAGACCTTTGCCCTGCGTGGCGTGACGGTCTGGTACGGCGGCACGGTGGCCTTCAAGGACGGCACTGAAGCCGACCTGGCCAACGGCAAGCGGGTTGAAGTGAAGGGCGTGCTGTCCACCGACCGCACCCGCCTGGAAGCCACGCGCATCGAGATCAAGTAAAGCGGGACAACCCCTGTGCGGGGTGCGGCTACAGTGAGGCCGCCCCGCACCGCGCAAATGGACACCACCGAAACCCAAGACCCCGCCAGCGGCCCTGCCGCTGGCACGCCACCCGGCCCAGGCACCGAGCAGCAAGCGCTGCAGGTGGCGCTGGCCGGGTTGTTGGCTTCGGTGGCGCGTTTGTCGGTGGCCCGCGGCCTGCCGTATGCCGCGGTGGAAGACATGCTGCGCCTGGCCTTTGTACGCTCGGCGTCCGACGCCCACCCGGGCTTGCCCGAGCACCGCAAGGTCAGCCGCATCAGCACCACCACCGGCATCAACCGGCGTGAGGTCTCGCGCCTGGTGCAGCAGCAGTTGCTGCGGGCTGACACCCCGCCGCCACGGTCACCCGCCAGCGAGGTGTTTGCGCACTGGCGCACCCAGAGCGCCTACCGGGGCGCCAACGGTCAGCCCCTGGTTTTGCCGCGCCACGGCGCGGCACCCAGCTTCGAGACGCTGGCGCAACAAGTCACGCGCGACGTGCACCCGCGCAGCCTGCTGGACGAACTGGTGCGTCTGGGCATGGCGCAGTGGGACGAAGCCGCCGACACCGTGTCACTGCAGCGCGAGACCTTTGTGGCCCCCGGGGACCTGGCCCGCCAACTGGGCTTTCTGGGCCACAACGTGGGCGACCACCTGAGTGCGGCCGTGGACAACGTGCTGGCCGGCAGCCAGCGACTGCACTTTGAACAAGCGGTGTTTGCCGACGGGCTGTCGGCCGAGTCTATTGAATCCATAAGGCCTGCTGTGCACGCGCAATGGCAAGCGCTGCTGCAAACCCTGGTGCCCGCACTCGAAGCCCGCGTCGAGGCCGACGCCACCCATCAACCCGCACTGCGGGGGCGGCTGCGAGTGGGCCTGTTCACCTACCACGAAGGCGCTGCAACCGCACCGCCCGAGCGCAGCGCCGCACCGGCCCGCGTGAAGCGAAAGACCTGACATGAGCCGCATCTCCTGCAAGCCAGCGCTCGCGCTGATCACGCCCTGGCTGCCAGCCCTGCTGGCAGCGCTGGCCCTGTTGGCTGCACTGCCCGGCTGCGGCGGTGGGGTGGGCACGGGTGGCACCGGCGGCGAGGCCACCGCATTTGCCGCCGGCCCCATCACCGGCTTTGGCTCGGTCATCGTCAACGGCGTGCGCTTTGACGACACCGCCGCCCACGTGGAAGACGCCGATGGCGGTGCCCGTGGCCGCGACGAACTGCGCCTGGGCATGACGGTGGAGGTGGACAGCAGTGCCATCACCACCACCACCACGGGCAGCACGGCCAGCGCCACGCGCATCCGTTTTGAAAGCGAACTGGTCGGGCCCGTGGTTGGCATTGATGCGGCGGGCGGAAGCTTCAACTTGCTGGGTCAGCGGGTGGAAGTGGACAGTGCCACGGTCTTTGACGAAGGTCTGGACGGCGGCCTGGACGGCCTGCGGCCCGGGCAGATGGTGGAGGTTTACGCGGTGTACGACCCGTCGGCCGCCCGCTATCGCGCGTCGCGCGTGGAGCGTGCGAGTCTGGAAAGTGCCCTGCGGCTGCGCGGCCAGCTCAACCAGGTGGACATGGTGGCGCAGACCCTTCGCGTGGGCGCCACGACCTATGGTTATGCCGGCGCCAGCGCCGTGCCGGGCGCCTTGGCGGTGGGCCAGGTCGTGCGTTTGCGCCTGAGCCTGGCCACCAACCCCTTGCGTTGGGTCGTGCAGTCTTTCGGCACCGCAATGCGCGAACTCCCCGAAGGCGACGATGCCAAGCTCAAGGGCCTGATCAGTGCCTACACCTCGGCCACGTCCTTCAGTGTGAGCGGGCGGGCCGTGGACGCCAGTGCGGCGGCCTTCCCGGATGGCAAGTCCGGCCTGGCCGTGGGTGTGCGTGTGGAAGTGGAAGGCCGGGTTCTGAGCGGTATGCTGCGAGCCACCAAGGTGTCGATAGAAACCGACGACCAGGTCAACAACCGCGACTTCGAGATCAGCGGCAACATTGCCTCGGTGAACACAGCCCAAGGCAGCTTTGTGCTCAGGGGCCAGACCGTCAGCACCTTGCGGGCCGACCTCGTCTACGAACGGGGAACTGCGGCCGACCTCAAAGTGGGCGCCAAGGTCGAGGTGCGCGGCAGGCTCTCCGCAGACCGCCGGCGCGTGGAAGCCACGCGCATCAAGTTTGACAACTGAGAGCATCCCAGGCCCCTGTCGGCGCCCGGCGTTCGCGGAGAAACGATCTTGCGCTACAAGGTGAACGGCAGCGCCGGGATGACCGAAAAAGCATTGGTGCGAGCCCGCAGCGGTGTGCAGCCGCTGTGGCGCGAGCCCGCCTGAGAGCCTGGTCCGGGGATCGTCGGCGACAGTGGTGAGCACAGTGATGTGCATCCCGTTCATGAGATCGAGTCGAATTCGACGACTCCCATGGCGCTGCCGTTCGTTGACTATCTTGGAGCAGACGATGGCGATGCGCAAGCGAGATGATGATCTGGTGTTTCCCAACGCGGCGGGGATTGACGTTGGAGGATCGAGCCACTGGGTGGCGGTGCCACGGCACACCTGTGAGGAGCCGGTGCGGGAGTTCGGTGCCATGACCGATGACCTCAACGCGATGGCCGACTGGCTGCTGGTGTGCGGGGTGGATACGGTGGCGCTGGAGTCCACCGGCGTGTACTGGATACCGGTGTTCGAGGTGCTGGAGCAGCGCGGCCTGAAGGTTCATCTGGTCGATGCGCGACAGATGAAGTACGTGCCCGGGCGCAAGAGCGACGTGCAGGATTGCCAGTGGCTGCAGCGCTTGATGAGCCAGGGCTACCTGCGTGCGGCGTTCCGCCCGACCGATGAGGTCTGCGTGGTGCGTGCCGTGGCGCGCCAGCGCGATGTGCTGTTGGCCGAGCAGGCCAGTTGGGTGCAGCGCATGCAGAAGGCGCTGGTGCAGATGAATATCCAGCTCAGCGAGGTGCTCAGCGACGTGATGGGCACGAGCGGGCAGGCCATCATCCGCGCCATCGTGGCCGGCGAGCGCGACCCGAAGGTGCTGGCCCGGCACCGTCACAGCCGCGTGAAGGCCAGCGAGCAAGACATCGCCAGGGCGTTGACGGGCAACTGGCGTGACGAACACCTGTTCGTGCTGCGCCAGGCACTGGCGATGTACGACGACATCGCCCGGCACTTGGGCGAGTGCGACGCCAAGCTGCAAGGGCTGTTGAGCAAGCTTGGGGCATCCAAGGTCGATCTGGGCAAGACGCCTCGTGCGGGGAGCAAGACTCGCGCTGAGTTCGACACGCGCCAGATTTTGGCTAACTGGGCGGGCGTCGATCTCACGCGCATCAACGGCCTGGGGCTGGCTGCGGTGATGAAGATACTGTCGGAGATCGGCCCTGACTTGAGCCGGTTTGCCAACGTCAAGCACTTCTGTTCGTGGTTGGGCCTGTGCCCGGGCACGAAGATCAGCGGCGGCAAGGTGCTATCGAGCAAGACCAAGCGCGCGGGCAACCGGGTGCGCCAGGCGCTGAAGATGGCCGCGATGAGCCTGTCGCACAGCGACTCCGCGCTTGGCGCGTTCTATCGCCGACTGTCGGGCCGAATGGACAAGCCGCGCGCCAACACCGCCACCGCCCACAAGCTGGCGCGAATGGTGTACTTCATGCTCACCCAGGGTGAAGCCTACGTCGATCAGGGCCAACAGCACTATGAGGAGCAGCAGCGTCAGCGCAGCATCGCAGCCCTCAGGCGACGCGCCGCCGCGCTCGGCTTCGCAGTCATGCCAACGTCCGTGCCGGCATGAAAACGCCCCTCAACTCGTTTTGTTTCTCATGAGTGTGAGAGTCAATCCAACATGCCCGCTTGTGCCGCCATATCGCACCCGCGCGGCGTTGCAAATGCTCGCCGTAGCCCGAGCTACGGCTGTGCTTTGCGCCTTGCACGGGCCCAATCTGGCGTCCCGCTCGGGCACGCCGGATTAACTCTCACACTCTGATGCGAGAGCATGCCCTTTGCGGCCTCCCGCGAGCAGGGGCCCCCTGGCTGCGGGGTGGCATGAAGAAACGGTGCGCAGAGTCGGCATACTCCGAATGTCAACAACCCAAGTGGGGACACACATGAAGCGCTCGCACATCGTCGCACTCGCCTTGATCACTGCAGCGCCTTGGGCGCAGGCGCTGAGCGTGGACTTTGGCGAAGGCCCCGGCGCTCCGGTGCTGTGCACCAACGATGCCGGCGGCACGGGCAGCGCCGTCACCTGTGGCAACTACAGCTACATCAGCCAGGCCCATGGCGATGTCGCTGGCGTGGTGGACGTGTCCTACGCCGCGCCACGGCTGACCACCGGCGAGTCACTGCGCTGGTGGGCCATGGACTACAACAACCTGTTCGGCGTGGCCTGGGCCAACGGCAGCGATGGCGATTCGCTGGCCCGCATCGACCTCGTCCCCCTGCAACCGGGCACGTCCGTTTCGTTGAGCGGGCTTGATCTGGGTGCCTACGTCAACACCACGCGCGCCACCACGCTCAACATCTATGCCATCGGCCAGGCCGCGCCGCTGTACAGCTACGTGGGCAACGTGGGCACGGGCAGCGTGGCGGCCACGCATTTCAGCCTGAACCTGGCCTCGGCCACGGGCCTGCGCATTGAATGGGCCGACAGCGCCTTCAACGTGGGCATCGACCACATCGAGTTCGCCGTGGGCACCGTGCCGGAACCCGGCACCTGGGCGCTGTGGGCCGCCGGCTTGGCCGCCGTGGGCGCGGTGGCGCGCCGCCGCCGCGGCTGAGCAGTCTCCGGCATCAAAGACAGGCGGCCTGTGGGCCGCCTTTTTTTCAGGCCAGGGCTTGCGCTACGCCAGCCGCGCCCGGTGCCGCGCCACCTGCGCCAGCACCTGCACCGGCGCCGTGCCACCCAGCACATTGCGTGCGTTGAGCGAGCCGTGCAGCGTCAGCGCCTCGCTCACGTCGGCGGTGATGCGGGCGTTGATGGCCTGCAAGTCGGCCAGCGGCAGATCCGCCAGGTCCACACCCCGGCCCATGGCAATCTTTACCGCATGGGCCACGGCCTCGTGTGCGTCGCGGAAGGGCAGGCCCTTCTTCACCAGGTAGTCGGCCAGGTCGGTGGCGG
>CAZUKT010000107.1:0-892 GCA_964620975.1 uncultured Rubrivivax sp.
GTGCAAGGAGCCCAGGCCCGGCGCGTGGTACCGGCCGGCGAGCATTCCGATATCTGCCCGCGGCAGCGGCGCGAGTGCTGCGGTCGGGGGTGACTGTGGCGTCACCGGCCGCCCGGCCAGCAAGTCGACGAGACCCCGCTGCAGCGGGATGAGGGTCCACGCCGGGATCGAGCTGTTGGACACGAAGGCCACGCTCTCGAGCCGGTCGCGATCCCAGTACACCAGCGCATGGAAACCGTTGTGGCTGCCGGTGTAGTGGCAGCGCCGACCCCCCGGCGCGCAGTACCAGCTGAGTCCGTCGATCGCTGACGGCCGCCCGCCGATGCGTGGCGCCGCACGGCCAGCGCGTTCGGCCTGTGCAGGCAGCACGCGGGCCTGGGCCCAGGCGTTGCCCCAGCGTGCCAGGTCAATGGCCGAAAAGATCAGGTTCGACGCTCCCAGGAAGGCCTCGTCGTCGTACGCGTCATGGTCCTGCCAGCGCCCATCACGGAACCTGTAGCCGCGTGTCTGAGGCACCGGCCAGTCGGCAAAGTGCGGCGGGCGCGCGAAGCTGTCTGCCAAGCCATGCGGCCGGAAAAAGCGGTCGCGGACAAACTCGCCATAGCGCTGGCCCGTGATGCGCTCGATGACCAGCCCTGCGGCGTCGTAGCCCAGGTTGGTGTATTCGAAACGCGTGCCGGGGTCAAACGCGGGCGCCGGCTTCGTCTGGCCTGCAATGCGCAGCAAGGCCTCGGTGGTGCGTGGCTGGCCGGGCGCAAAGTGCTTGTCGAAGATCTCGTAGTCCGGCGCCAGCCCGTTGCTGTGGGCCATCAGCTGGGCGACGGTGACGCCGGCATGCGGGTACTCGGGCACGATGGCTTGCACCGCGGTGTTCATCGTCAGCCGACCCTCG
>CAZUKT010000107.1:902-7438 GCA_964620975.1 uncultured Rubrivivax sp.
CCACAGGCCGGCGGCGGTGAAGGTCTTGGCCAGCGACGCGCCGTCACTGGGCGTGCGCGGGGTAAAGGCCACCGCGGGGTCGTGGCTGGCCAGCCCGAAGCCCTGGGCGTACACGAGTTGCTCGCCCCGCATCAGGGCCACGGCGCCACTGAACTGCTGCGCCGACACCAGGGGCGCGACCAGTACGGACACGGCGCGCGACAAGGTGTCTGCGCCCGGCGGGGCGACGGCACAAGCCGCCAGGAGCAGCGGCAGTGCAGCCGTCATCAGCAGCCGCGTCGTCCGCCCCGGTAGTCCGATTGCATCCATGGAACAAGCTCCTTTTCCGCCCGCATGGGCCTGTGATTTTTTGCCGCAACGCGTGGCATGGCCAAGAGCGCCTGCGATACCTGAGCGTCCTCGGCCGCTTCCTTCAAACGCCCGCAGCGATGCGCTTGCGCCGGCCCAGGAGCAAGGTGTTCGACAGTCGCTTCATGGGGCACTCCTGGCGCCGGGGGTACCGGCCGTGTGAAGAGCCCACGCACACCGGCGTGGGGCAGCGCGCGGCAGCCTTGCCGGCGCTTGCAACGGCATGCTGGGGGGCAGGCGTTGCAGCGAAGTTGCCGCACTGCCTGCGCAGCGGCCGCGCGGCGCGGCGACCCCCTAGAAGTGACGCCGCAACGGCGCCGCAACGGCCCGGGCACAGCATGGGGCCATCCCGACAACGCACCTGGAGAAGCGCATGAACCGAGTCACCAAAGTCCTGCTGGCCGCAAGCTGCCTGGCGGCCACAGCGCAAGCCCAGGCCAACTGGCCGGCCCTGTTGGCCAGCAACACCACCGGCTTTGCCGACAGCGTGTTTCTGGGCCCACCGGACGGCAGCTTCGTCGGCCTGGGCTCGGCACAGGTGACCTTCGACTTTGGCGACATGGTGATCGTCAACCGGGAGCTCAGCGACTTCAACGTCTACAAGTGGAACAACGGGAACGGCGTTGGCATCACCGGCGCCACCGTGTTGGTGAGTCAGAACGGCATCGACTTCCTTGAGGCCGGCCCTCAGCAAGGCATCACTCAGCGCATTGCCGGCGATGGTGTGACCTTCGTGACCCGCATCACCGGGCGCGACCTCGGCGCCCTGGAATGGGCGCGTTACGTGCGCATCCAGGGCACGGTAGCGTTGCCACCGGGTGGCACCAACGGTTTCGACTTCGACGCGCTGGGCGCCTTCGAGTTGATTCCCGCGTCGTCGGTCCCCGAGCCCGCCACCGGGGCCCTGATGCTGGCCGGGGTGGCGTGGCTGGCGCGTCGGCGTCTTGTGTCGCGATAGGTACCGCCCACGGGCCCAGGCGGGCGACCACGCCTGTCGGTCTGCGCCGGAAGCCACCCACTCCCCACATGGGCGAAGTACCACTCCCCACCGCGGCCAAGCCGCCACGAGTGATGCTCTTGAGCGTCTGGCAGGACGACCTTGCTGCCTGGCACGCCCGGGTGGTGATGCCCGACGCGCAGGCGCACGAGTTCACGAGCCCCTTCGAGCTGGCTCAGTTCCTGGCCCACAGCACACGCGCCCCGCCACGTTTGGCCGGCGGCGGAGGGTTGCGCTGAGCCACACAGACGGCTTGCATCCTCGGCCGATGCAGGTGAAGAACCTGCTGGGCCCGCTTGCTGCTGCGCCGCGCCGGGCGGGTGTCGCCAGTGATCCGTGCGGGGCGCAGCCTCAGCCGCACCAGCGCAAGAACGCAGCCTGCCGTGCCGGATGGGCTTGCAGGCTGCGGCCCAGCTAGTGCACGCAGTCCGCAGCGTCTCGCGCCGCACTGGGCGGAACACCCGTAGCCCCCACGCGCTGCGCGTCGGCCAAGGCGCGGTGCAGCGCCAGCGCCGCCATGGCGTGGCATGTCGGGCTGCGCAGCATTGCCTGGGCCGCGGCCACGCTGTTGGCCTGAAGAGCGCCCCGACCGGCCCCGATGCGCACGCGCAAGACCAGCGCGTAGAGACGCAACTCGTCATTCATGCCCTGCGCCTGGGCGCCCGGCAGCGTGGCCAGGGCGAGGTCGGTTTCGCCTTCGGCCCAGGCCAGTTCAGCGCGCGCCAGCAACAGCCGCGAGTGCTGGCGAGGCATCTCGTGCTTCTCGCCGTGGTCGCCGGGCCGTGCCGACTTTGGCGTGAAGTACTGGGTTGCCTGCGCCATCGCGCCCGTCGCCGCACCGGCCGGAGTCAGTTACGGCAAGAACGTGCTGGGCAGGCCCCAACTCGGTCCCTGCCCGCCGCGCGGCAGTGCACCCCAGATTGATGTGTTCACGCTGATCGCCTCCCCGATTGAATCTGGCGCGCCGCCGCCGGGGATGGACAGGGTTGCAATGCTGGACGCACTTCAGGGGCGGCAGAGCGCTTGGCGCCGCGAGCTCGCGCTACGCATCATTCGCTGATGTCCCCCTTGCGCGCGACGGCACCACGCCTCTGCGATGTCGCCGCTGGGCGTCATGCGACGGCTGGATGCGCTACTTTCGCGTTGAACCGCCCTGCCCAAGAGCCCTCGGCGACACAGCGGCTTGAGCGGCTGCCTCACAGCAATGAACTCAGCGCAGTGAAGGTCTCTGAAGGGTCGCTGTGCAGAGCTCTGCATAGCGACCCATACGAGGCAGCCGCCGCTGAACTGGCCAATTCCACGTCTTCCCGCCCCGTCCCGGTTTCCTCTAGACCATACGTCGCTTCACACTGGGCGTCACGCAGGCGCTTCGTAGGCGGCTGCACAAGCTTTCAGCCAATCAGGGCAGGCGGCTTCGCCCTGCGCAGTTCATGCAGTTGCTCTTGCTTGCAGCACGCCACGCGTCGCAATGTGAGACATCCACCGGCGAGCGCTGTGTGAAACGAAAACCCGGAGAAGGTCGGGAACCTTGACTTGCGAAGTGAGAGCACCGCTTCCGCCAATGCAGGACGCATTGCAGACCAGCGCTCCGCAGGCCGACCCTCTCAGGCCTGCAACTCGCGCAGTTTGATGCTGCCGGCCGATTCACTGTGGCGTGGCGCGGGCGCGGCCAAGGCGCGGGCTGATTGAGAGCCCAGCTCACCCTGGAATTCAACGTCATGGGTGGGCGCCATATTGCCCAGCGCAGCGTAGGCGGCGGCCAAGGCCTCGTCGTCCGTGCGGTCCACCACTTCGGGCAGCGCGGCCACGCGGGGGTCTGCTTCCAGCACTGCCGCCGTGCGGTAGGCGTCGGCTTCAGCGTAGGGGTCCATGTGCTCGCGGTCAATGATGGCCACTGCCATCTTGGAGCGCAGGCTGGCCAGCCCCGCCGGCGACCAGTTGGTAACCAGGCCTTCAATCTGCTCCAGCGCACGCTGCAGCACGTCCACAGGCAGTTTGTGCAGCGCCCTGAGCCCCTTCTTGGCCAGCGCTTGTTCCACAAAAACCAGGTGCCGCATGGTGTGGCGGGTTTCGGGCAATTCGTCCAGCAGCGCTGCCACCTGCTGCATCATCAGCGCAAGTTCGTCGCGCTCTTTGCTGGTGGTGATTTCAGCGCGGCTCGGCTTGTGCGTCTTGACGTGAGAACTACCGCGCTGCTCCAGCACGATCTCCACGCCATGCTCGCCCTTGCGCAGAGCCAGGTCGTGTTTGAAGAAGGCGGCTGCGGCGTGCCGCAGCGGGCTGAAGATTCGAAGAATGGCACCCATGGGTGTAGACACGGCAGATTGAACAGGTTTGTCGCGGGCGGGTGACGAATGCACACCCGGTGTTTCGTCAAAGTCTAGGCATGGCTTGAGTCGGCCGTGTGACCAAAGGCGACAAGCACACACGCGTCTGGCGGCGGGCCACGCCATGTGCTCGCGCCGATGCGGCCCACCCTGCACGCCATGCGCTGACGCGGCTGGACACGCGCCTCAGGCGATACAGGTGCGGTTCTTGCCCGTGCGCTTGGCTTCGTACAGCGCTTCGTCGGCGCGCTCCAGCGTCACTGCAAGCGCTTCGCCCGCACGCCAGGCTGTTACACCGCCAGAAAATGTCACAAAAACTTCGCGCCCGTCGTGCATGAACAACGAAGCCGAAAGGCTGCGCTGCAAGCGCGTCAGCGTCTGCTGGGCTTCTTCGATGCCCGTACCGGGCAGCAGCACCACAAACTCTTCACCACCAAAACGTGCCAGGTGGTCTACCGGGCGCAGCCGGTCTCGTACGGCGGCGGCCAGCGTTTTGAGCGCCACGTCGCCGGCGGCATGGCCCAGCGTGTCGTTCAGCTTCTTGAAGTTGTCGATGTCGATCAGGCCCACGGCCAGCGCTGCGCCGTCTTCACGCTGGCTGCGGGCGCTTTCAGCCTCAAAGGCCTGCGCCAGGCCGCGCCGGTTGGCCACTTGCGTGAGCGCGTCGGTGGAGACTTCGTCCGACAAGCGCCGCAGTTCGCTTTCAAGCTCACGCACACGCGCTTCTAGCCCGGTGGCCCGCTCCCTGTCGGCCTGCAAACGCTCTTGCGACCGGCTCACGGCCGACTGCACGGTGCGGCTGTCTTCAAGCAAGGATTTGACGACGCCGGCCAGGCTTTCAAGTGTGTCGGCGCGTTCTATGGCGTCGGCATGCCGCGCCGTGGCCACTTGGAAGCGTCCCGTGTGTTCACCCAGTTCACCCACTTCGAGCAGCATGCCGTGAATGAGTTGCTTGAGCGCGTCGCGGGCGGCCAGGCGGTCGCCACGAACTTGCTGCTGGTGTGTGCGCGTTTCGGCCAGCATCTGGCTGGCGGCCTGCACGGCACGCACGCTAAGGCCGTCTGCCAAACGCGCCTGCAGCCCGGCACACTGGCCGCGGGCCCAGCTATCGTCCTCGGCCAGGTCAGTGATGCCGGCGGTGAGTTCCTGGCACAACGTGCCCAGGCTTTCTACCAGCCTGTGGCGGTGTGAAAAAAGGCGCCGCGCTTGCTCGCAAACCTGCGAGATTTCTGCCACAAGGGCGGGCGTGGCGCCTTCGGCGGCCACGGCGTCGGCCAAGCTGGCCAGGCGGGCGGCCACAGCCACGGCAGCAGGCTCGTCGGCCGGCAACCCGACACGCACCGTGCTTTGCAATTGGGCCACCAGCGGCGGCCACTCGCCGGCCACCACCTCGGCCGCCGCCTGCACCTCCACCGGGGGATCTTCTGCGCCAGTTTGTGCGGGGTCTGACGCCTGGTCGGCCTCCCACGCAGACATCAGCGACTGCAGGCGTTGCAGCAGGCGCTGGGCGTCGCTGCGGCTGCCTTCCAACACGCGGCGCAGGCTTTCCTTGCGGCGTGCGGTGGTCCACTGCCGGCCCCCACGCTCCAGGTTGCGTGCCAGCCGCTCTACGAGGGTGGACCACGCCAGACCCTGGGCCTTGGGTTCGGTGCCCGGTACGACGGGTTGGCCCGACTCTTCGGCATAGGCCCGAGCGTAGTTCTCAGGCGTGGGTTCCTGGTGCGCCTGCGCCAACCGGCGCAACGCACCCTTGGCCACGGTGCCGGGCGCCGGCGTGATGCGGGTTGGCTCCATCAGCGGTAGGGGCGTGACCCCGAACCCCGCGGAGGCTCGTCGTGGCTGGCGTAGTCGTCAGCCGGGTTGATCCAGGGCGACAAACGCGGCAGCACCGTTTCTTCAAGCCAGCGCTGCAGTTGTTCGGACGGCAGCGGGCGGGTAAACAAGAAGCCTTGCATCAAGTAGCAACCCAATCGGTTCAGTATCTCCATCTGCCGGAGTGATTCAACGCCTTCTGCCACCACACGCAGGCCCAGCGACTTGCCCAGCGCAATGATGGCCGTCACGACGGCCTGGCTCTCAGAGCGTGCGTTCAGCTCACGCACAAAGCTGATGTCGATCTTGAGTTCGCTGATGGGCAGCTTTGTGAGGTAGGCCAGGCTCGAATACCCGGTGCCGAAGTCGTCGATGGAGATCTCAACCCCGATTTCGGTCAGCCGGTGCAATGACGGCATGACGTTTTGCAGCCCCGTCATCAGGTTGTTTTCGGTGATTTCAAGAAGGATCACACGGTGCGGTACGTTGGCAGCGACGACGCTGGTGTGGATTTGCTCGATAAGGTCGCTGCGCTCGAACATGCGCGTGGGCAGGTTGACGGCAATCGCGTCGTTGAAGCCAAAGGCCTGTCGCCAAACGCGTGCCTGGCGCGCCGCTTCACCCAGCGCCCACTCTGACAGCGGCACGATGAGGTTGGTTTCTTCGGCCAGCGGGATAAATTCACCTGGCGGCACAAGGCGCCCGCCGTGTTGCCAGCGCATCAGGGCTTCGGCGCCCACCATCCTGGCGCTTCGCACGTCCACCTTGGGCTGGTAGTGCAGCACGATTTCGTCGCGCTCTATGGCTTTGTGCAGGGCGGTTTCAAGCTCGATCTTTTCGCGCCCACTGCCCGCCAGCTGGGTGCTGTAGATGGCCGCAGCGTCTTTGCCCTGCGCCTTGACGGAGTACATGGCCACGTCAGCGTTTCGCATCAGGTCGACCACGGAGTCGCCGTCGCGCGGAAAAATGGCCATGCCCACGCTGCACGTCAAGAAACACTCTTGCCCGCTCACAAAGAAGGGCTAGCGCAGCGCTTCCAGAATGCGCTCGGC
>CAZUKT010000107.1:7448-10486 GCA_964620975.1 uncultured Rubrivivax sp.
CACTGACTTCGGGCAACAGCGCCACGAACTCGTCGCCATCCAGCCGGCCCACGGCTTCCAGGCTGCGGTGCGAACGCGCACCGGCGGCTTCGAGCGCGCCTTCAGTTACTTGGTCGGAGTGGCGCACGCAGGCACGCAACCGGCGGGCCACTTCCATCAGGGCCTCGTCCCCGGCGCTGTGGCCCATCGTTTCGTTGATGACCTTGAAACGGTCCAGGTCGATGAGCAACAGCGCAAAACGGTGCTGTATTCGGCGTGCCTGCTCCAGGGCTTTTTCGGCACGCCAGATGAGTTGGCGGCGGTTGGGCAGGCCGGTGAGCGCATCGAAGTTGGCCAGTTGCCGGATCCTGTCTTCGGCCACACGGCGGTCGGTCACGTCTTGCACGATGCCCGAGTAGCCGACGCTGTGCCCGTGATCATTGAATTCGGGTTCGGCCTCAATATGAACGATGCAGGACTTGCCGTCGAGCCATGAGATGGAGACGTCGGTGGTCATGACCCTGGGCTGGCGCAGGGCGTCGTGCAGGTGGCGCAAGAAGGCTCGCCGCTCGTCGTGCGGCACCATGCGCAACAACATGCGCAGCGACGTTTTGTCCTGCGGCCCGAAGCCGAACACCCGCATGGCTTCTGGCGACATCAGCAAGCCACCCTCGTGGCGCCGCCAGTCAAAGCTGCCCATGCGCGCCAAGTCTTGCGCGCGGGCCAGCTTGCTCTTGCTGCGTTCCAGTTCCAGGCGTGTGCGGGAAGCGCGCAGCAAGTAGCGCAGGCGGCCGGCCAGCAGGCTCCACTGGGTCGCCTTGACGAAAAAGTCGGTGGCACCGGCTTCGTAGGCGCGCGTGATGGATGCGTCGTCTTCGAGCCCGGTGAGCATCAGCACCGGCATGTTTTCGTAGCCCGGCAACTGGCGCAGTGCCCGGCATGTGTCAAAGCCGTCCAGCCCGGGCATGATCGCGTCGAGCACGATGATGTCGGGTGTCCAGTCGCGCAAGAGCTCCAGGCCGGCTTCGCCGCTGCAGGCTTCCACCATCTTGAACCCGCGCTCGCGCAAGGCCAGCGCCGTCAACAGCAGGTTGACTTCGTCGTCGTCAACCAGCAGCACCTCGGGCTCGGCCGGAGTGCTGTCGTCGGCGTAGGGATGCGTAGGTGTCATCAACTCTGGGCGTTAGGGCGCAGCATAGCCTCAACAGATGCCAATGCTGCTTGACCTTCGGCAATCAAGCGTGCGACATCTGTGGACAGTTCACCTTCTGCGCCCAGCCTCAGGCGGGCCTCGACTTCGGCGCATGCCGCTGCCAGTGCCAATGCGCCCACGCTGGCCGACGAAGACTTCAGTGTGTGCGCCAGCCGCCCCACCACGGCGGCGTCACCGCCCACGCGGTGGCGTTGCAGGTCGTCCAGCATGCGAATGAGCGAGGTTTCAAAGGCGCCCAGCACGCGGTTGACGACACCATGGCGGCCCTCGGGATCGAGCTCTTGCAGGCGTGCCACAGACGCTGGATCCAGCGGCGCGCTGCCCGTGCGGGGCTCGCTTTGGGGGGCCGGGGCAAGGGGATGGACGCTGCAGGTGTTGGAAGTCATGGCAGAGGGATCAGTATTCAATGCGCCCGGGGTACCCGGCGGGCAGGATGCTCAGCCGCGCCGCTGCCGTCAAGCCACGGTGGCCCGCAGCGTCGCAGCATACCGACAGGTGTTGCCGCAGGGGCATGGGTGCGCCGCTCCATTGCAGGTTTGACTGCACGCTGTTTCGGCGCTTTGGCGGGTGAACTTTAGGCCAGGCACCAAAGCGAAGTCGGGCGCCTTCATGGGCTGCGCGTTCGTACAATCGCGGCCATGCCTGCAACGTACTCGCGTCGCCTGCGCCGAGCCGCTGGCGCGTCGGCCTCACTGCCCTGGCTTTTGGTGCTGAGCGGCTGCACCGAAGCCCCGGCCGGGTTGGGCGCCTGGCTGTTCATCACCGTGGCCCTTGTGGCGGCTGCAGGCGCCGCCTTTGCGCTGGGCCACATGGGCGCCCGCCACGCTTCGGCCGAACAGCTGCGCTCGCTGCGGGCACAAATGGCGGCGGGCGAGCAGCTACAGACAGCCTGGACATGGCGTACAGACGCCCAGCACCGCCTGCTGCACTGGCAGGCGCCGGGCCAGGCACGTGCCCAGCAGTGCGGGCTGTTTGCGCCGGGCCACCGTGGGCAGGCGCTGGCCGAGCTGCTGCAGGCGCGCAACGCATTCAGCGGCTTGCGCATGCAGCTGCCAGACGCGGTGGACGGTAGCAACGGCTGGGCGCTGAGCGGTACACCACGGTTGGACGACAAAGGCTGCTTTGACGGCTTCACGGGCGTGGCCTCGCCCACCGATGCCGAAGACGCGCTGCACACCGCAGCCCAGGCACTGCCGCCCTTGCTGGCCGCCACGCCCGGCCCGGTCTTGTTGGCCGTGGACGCGGGCACGGGGTGGCAAGTTCTGCAATGCAATGCTGCGGCACAGGCGCTGTGGCCTGATCTGCAGCCCGGCTGCATGTTGGCCGATGCCCTGCGGTCCGAGCCGTCGGGTGTGCTCAATGCCTGCAGCACGCTGCAACCGGGCGACTTGGTCGACCAGCCTGGCCGCAGCCTGGCCGGATTTGGCCTGATGCCCGGTGGTGCACGGGGGCTGCTGCTCACCCACACGGCAGCTGCCGTGCCCAGCGCGCCCACGGCCCCCAGCGAGACGGCTGAGAGTGACAACTTCAGCTTTACGGTGTCGCACGACCTGCGTGCACCGATTCGCGTGGTGGAAGGCTTTACCCGCATCGTCAAAGAAGACTATGGCCGCCTGCTTGACCGCGTGGGCAACGACCACCTTGACCGCGTGCTGGGTGCCGCCGCACGCATGAACCTCATGATCGACGCGCTGCTCACGCTGGCGCGGCTGTCTACGCAACCATTGGCGCACCAGCCCGTCAACCTGACCCAATTGGCGGGTTATGTCATGGACGAGTTGCGGCGCGGTGCCCCTGAACGTGAGGCCGACATCGAGATCCAGCCCGGCATGGTCACCCTGGGCGA
>CAZUKT010000108.1:0-10214 GCA_964620975.1 uncultured Rubrivivax sp.
AGTACAAAAACGGCGTGCCCGAAGGCAGCCGGGGCGCGCTGGAGAACATGGCTTTCTTGCGCGACGGTTTGCTGGACCCGGCCAAGAACGCGGCCGTGGCCCGGCTGGAGCCCATCGCGGCCGAACTGGGCTGCACGCTGGCGCAACTGGCCATTGCCTGGGTGGCACACAACCCGCGTGTCAGCACCGTGATCACCGGCGCGTCCCGGTTGCCGCAACTGCAGGCCAACCTGGGCGCGCTGGCGGTCGTCGACAAGCTGACGCCAGAAGTGCTGGCGCGCGTGGACGCCGTCACGGCCGGCCTGGCTGACTGACTGAGCTTGGCAGCGCAAGCGCGCCCACTGAACGCGCTGCATCGACACCCGCTTCGACAGGGAGCCCCGTGCAAAAAATCATCGCCATCGCCGCCGTGTGCCTGCTGGCGGGCTGTTCCAGCACACCACGCCAGCCGGTGCCCTATGTGCCGCAAAAGCTCAGCGCCGAACAGCGTGCGGCGGCCTTTGACCAGGTCTGGCAGACCATAGAAAAGCAGTACGTGGACGCGCGCTTCAACGGCGTGGACTGGCCGGCCGTGGCGGCGCGCTACCGCCCGCAACTGCTGGCGCTGGGCGACGACGCGGCCTACTGGCGCGGCCTGAACCGCATGGTGGGTGAGTTGAAGGACGCACACACCAGCGTGCGCTCGCCCCTGGAAGCCCACGCCACGCCCACGCAGCGGGGCCACTTCGGGCTGGCCCTGGCGCGCCTGGACGGCCACATCGTGCTGCAGGGCGTGGCCGGCAACAGCCAGGCCGCGCTGCTGGGCTTGCGGCCGGGCCAGCGTGTGCTGCAGGTGGACGGCACGCCGGTAGACGCATGGTGGCAGCAGGCGTCCAGCCAGGTGCGAGGCAGTTCTACCGAGCGCAGCAACCAGATCCTTGTCAACCGCGAGCTCAACGCCCGTGCCGTAGACAGCCGCCTGGTGCTGCAGGTGCAGCCGGCCGAAACCGGCGCCGCGCCGCTGACCGTGACGCTGCAACAAGACCCGGTGGGCCCGGCGCTGCTGGGCGTGCGCAGCCATTTGCTGGCCAACGGCGTGGGCTACCTGCGCCTGAGCCGTTTTGACCCCCTGATGCGTGGCGGCATGGAAGCCAGTCTCACAAGGCTGGCCGACGCCAAGGGCCTGATCCTGGACCTGCGGGGCAACCCCGGCGGCGCCTTCAACATGGCCATTGGCCTGCTGGGCTGGTTGCTTGAAAGGCCAGGCAGCGTGGGCCGCATCGTGACGCGCGACAACCAGCCCCTGACGGCCCTGTATGGGCTCATTGACGTGACACCCAACATGGACGTCAAGGCCGCCGCCAGGCGCATCACCGTGCCGCTGGCGGTGCTGGTGGACGAAGGCAGCGCCAGCGCAGCGGAGCTGGCGGCGGCGGTGCTGCAAGACCAGAAACGCGCGCGTGTCTTTGGCACCGCCAGTTGTGGCTGCCTGCTGGGCGTGCGCAGTGGAGGCGAAGACCTGCCCGGTGGCGGGCGGCTGCTGTACAGCCAGTTCGACATGCAGATTGGCAACCGCCCGCGGGTAGAAGGTGCGGGCGTGGTGCCCGACGTGCTGGTGCCGCCCACCATGGCGTCGCTGCACACGGGCACCGACACGGTGTTTGAAGCGGCGCAGGCCTGGATGGGGCAGGCGACGGCAGCCACACCGGCCGCCGCTGCCAAGTAAGCCGGCCCAGGCCCGCCGGCATGCGCCGCCCCAAGCCCGCCGACCGCCTGGCCCAGCGGCCACTGCTGGCGCGTGCGGTGGCGTTGCTGCAAGCGGGCGACGTGGCCACGGCCGAAGCGGTGCTGCGCCGCGTGTTGCAGCGCTGGCCGGGGCAGGGCGACGCACTGCACTTCATGGGCCTGCTTCGCCACCAGCAGGGCCACAGCCAGGCGGCGCTGGCATTCATTGAGCAAGCCGTGCTGGCCTTGCCCCAGGAGCCCGGCCCCTGCAACAACCTGGGCAATGTGCTCAGTGCGCTGCAGCGCTGGCCCGAGGCTGAGCAGGCCTACCGCCAGAGCCTGGCCCGCGCGCCCGACTTTGCGGACGCTGCCGGCAACCTGGCGCAGATGTGCCTGCAGCAAGGCCGGCTGGACGAGGCCGCCGCCCTGTACCGCCATGCGTTGGCGCTGCAGCCCGGCCATGCCATCGGGCAGCACCAGATGGCTGCCTGTGACCCGGCCCACCCGCCCGCCCGCGCCAGCGACGCTTATTTGCAGCAGGTGTTTGACGCAGCGGCGTCCGGTTTTGACCGCCATCTGGGTGACTTGCAGTACCAGGCGCCGCAGCACATGGCGGCGCGCCTGCGGGCCCACCTGGGTGAACCGGCAGGCCGGCTTGACGTGGCCGACCTGGGCTGCGGCACGGGGCTGTGCGCGCCGCACGTATTGCCCTGGGCGCGGCGTCTGGTGGGCTGCGACCTGTCGGCCGGCATGCTGGCGCAGGCGCAGCGGCGGGGTCTGTACGACGCACTGGTGCAGGCCGACTTGACGGACTTCTTGCGCGCGCAGCCCGCTGGCTTTGACGTGCTGGTGTGTGCCGACACCTTGATCTACATCGGCGCGCTGCATGGCGTGGCGGCCGCCGCCGCTTCAGCGCTTCGCCCCGGGGGCTGCTTCGTGTTCACCGCCGAGACCTTGCCTGCTGACGCACCCCATGCGCTGCAACTGCGCGCCAGCGGGCGTTATGCCCACCGTGCCGACCACATAGACACCGCCTTTGCGCAGGCGGGTTTGCAACTTGCGCCCTTGCAGCCCTTGGTGCTGCGGCTGGAGGCTGGGCAGGGTGTGGCGGGTGGCCTGGGGCTGGCGGCGAAGCCGGCGGCTTGATGCTCGCCGCTGTGCCGCTCAGTTGCGTGCGTGTGTCAGCGCAAAGCCTTCCACGCCGTCCAGCGCTTGCAGCTCGCGCGCCAGCACGTCCAGCGGCGCTGCCTTGAGGCGGTCGAGCACCACCACCACAAAGCGCCACTCGGGCCGGCCCGAGTGGCTGGACACGGACACCGAGCCACGCGCCACCTCATAGCCCTGGCCAGCGGCAAAGCGCTGCATGGTGTCCAGGTCAGGTGTGTGGCCGACCTTGAAGTTCAATTGCACGGCCACGGCGTGGTGCGAAGGCAGCCAGTTTTCGATCTTGCTGCCCCACATCATCGTCATTGCACACAGACCGGCCAGCAAGATGGCGGCGGCGTAGAAGCCCACACCAATCAACACCCCAATGCACGATGCCGCCCAGATGGATGCGGCCGTGGTCAGGCCGCTGATGCTCAGGCCCTCCTTGACGATGACACCAGCGCCGAGAAAACCGATGCCCGTGACGATGCCCTGCATCACGCGTGTGGGGTCGGTGGCGGCCACCAGCGTGTGGCTGCCGCCGTACCAGAGCGCGGGGTAGCCGGCGATCACCGTCAGGCCGGCCGATGCCATGCACACCAGCCCGTAGGTGCGCATGCCGGCCGCGCGGCCGTGGTAGGCCCGCTCGTAGCCCACCAGCGCGCCCAGCAGCAGCGCGCCCAGCAGGTTCATGAAGATGATGAGGTTGGTCGTCAGTTCGCTGGCCGACCAGTAGGTGGCCAGCAAGGCCGTAAAACTTGTGGTGTCCATGGTTCCCCGCACGCGGCCCTTGGCACAAGGGGCCCGGCCGCAAGCATGGGCGCGCGCGGGCCGGGTGGTGCGTTCAACAGCGTGGCAATTGGCTGCTTGATGGCGGCTTGAAGGCCGCTTGCCGGCCCGGCTCAGGACGAACCCGGCGCTTTCATGCCCGTCGCATGCCTATCGTCCACACAGGGTGGGCGATGTGCCCAGCTCAGCTGGCCGGCAGCACTGCCGCCTGGCTGAGCTTGTCGCGGCCCAGCGGGATCAATGTCACCACCTGCGGGCAGCGCAGGCAGGCCGGCTCGCCCTGCTCGGCAAACCAGCGGCAGGTGGCGCGTATGGTGCACGGCGGCAGCGCATCCACCACCGTGTCGGTGCCTTTGACGATGCGCTCGCCCAGGCCACAGCGGCCGTCGGCAAACTGCGAGCAGCGGTGCTCTTCACAGCGGGCTGCAAAGCGGAACACCTCGGACGACGAAAGATCGCCTTGCATGGTGACTTCAGCCGCCGGGATGACGGCCTCGGCCTTGAGGTAGGCGATGCGCGGTGCATCGGCCGTGCCCGACACCAAGCCGATGACACGTGCCTCGGCCATGTCCGGCTGCGCGCTCGGACACGAGAAGCGGCTGGGGGCGGGCGCGTCCATCGGCGTGCGGCCCGTCAGAAGCCGCGCTCGATGGGCATGCGGATCTTTTCAAAGAACCCGACGTAAATGAGCTTGCCCACTTGCAGCGTTGCGGGCTGCAGGTTCAGGCCCGTGATCTTGGCCACGTCCTTGCTCACGTCGCCGGCAAACTGCTGCGCCTTGGCGGCGTCGCGCAGGCGGCGGCCCACCAGTTCCCAGTTGAGCCGCAAGTTGCTGTCGCTGACCACCACCTGGTGGCGTTCGGCGGCAATCTTCACGGCCTTGTCGATGGCCGCAGAAAGTTTGGCGGTGGAAATGACTTCAGCCTTGATCTTGGTGGCCATAAGGACCTTTCGCGTGGGTGGTGCGCCCTGGAATGGGTGACGCCACGGGCGAAAGGCGTCGGGGCCGATGCTAGGCAGCACCGCCTGCACGTGATACCCCTAAAGCTAGGCGGCCCACCCGTTGGGGGGCACAGGGCCCGCCGCCGCCGGCAGCGCGGGCCCGGCGGCGCCGATCAGGGCAACACGGGCGTGGCCGCCGGCAGAGCCAGGTTGCGGCGCTGCATCTCGGCGCGCACGCGGTCGGGCCGGTCGGTGACGATGCCGTCCACACCCAGGTCCATGATGCGGGCGATGAGCCCTGGCTCGTTCACCGTCCAGGCCAGCACGGTGATGCCCAGCGCATGGGCTTCGGCCACCTTGGCAGCGTCCAGGTCGCCGTGATAACAAGACCAGATGCGCCCGCCGGCCGCCTTGATGAGCTTGGGCACCGAGCCGTGATCGGCGTAGCGAAACCCCGCCGTCCAGGGCGACGGCTGCGCCTTGCCGGCGCCCACGTTGTCCATCCACTCCTGCTGCGCGGTGAGGTACACGGTGCCGATCTCGGGCGCCTCTTTTTGCACCACCTGCAGCGTGCGCCAGTCAAATGACAAGACGGTGGTGCGCTGTGCCATGCCGGCCGCACGCACGGCGGCGATGAGTGCACGCGCAAAGGGCTCGGGGGCCTGCGTGTCGTCGGGTGCGTTTGGCGAGAGCTTGGTTTCAAGGGCAAAACGCACCTGCGTGTTGCCGGCTTTCTTGACCAGCGCAAACAGATCGTCCAGGCGCGGCAGCCGGGCGCCGTCTGCCGGTTTTTGCTCGGGGTAGAGCTTGGCATAACGTGTGTCGGGCTTGAGCCGGCCCACGTCGTAGCGCTGCAGTTCGGCAAAGTCGGTTTTGAAGATCACCGGCCCGCGGCCGGCCAGGAACTGCCCGTCGGGGCCGCGTGTGATGTCGGGGTTGAGCGAGCCGTCGTGCGAAATCACAAGCACGCCATCGCGGGTGATGGCAATGTCGGTTTCGATGGTGGCCACGCCGATGGACAGCGCCAGCGCAAATGCCGGCAGCGTGTTTTCTGGTGCCAGCGCACGGGCGCCGCGGTGGCCTTGCACGTCAAAGGCCTGGCTGTTGAAGCCGGCCAGCAGCAGGGCGGCGGCGATCCAGTGTTTCACATGGCTTCCTTGAATGCGGAGAGCCGGATTCTCGCTGGTGGCGCGCCGCGCCGCGCCGTGGGGGTCAGAAACGCGAGGCTTGAAAGGCGCGTGCGCTGGGCGGCAGGATGACCTGCTGTACCGGGATGCGCTCTTGCGTGCCGGGCACCATTTCGGCCATCGGGTCCAGGTCGCGTGCGTTGGCCGCGCTCATGGGAAAACGGGTGACATAACGGCGGCCGCTGACGCGGTCAGTGACCAGCCAGCGGTGCAGATCGATCATGTGCATGGCCGGCCTCAGCGATGCGCACGGGTGCGGCGCAGCACGGCTGCTGCAACCATGCCCAGCACGGCAAGGTTGACCACCGTCATGAGCCCGAAGGCCAAAGATCCCACTACTTGCATGTCGCGCTCCTCCGACAAGAACCGGATGCAACGGTAGTGGACGCATGGCCCTGGTGGGCACCCCCCAAGCAGGTGGTCGGCGCCTGCACCGGGCGCCGACGTGAAATTTCAACGGCCTTGCGCCCTGGGTGGCTGGTGCTTCCAGGGGGTTGCACCCACCACCGCTTCTAGGGGGGCGGGCAGCAGGCGCGTGGGCGGCAGGGTTACTTGAAACTGTAGGTGGCGCTGAGGTAGAAGGTGCGGCCGCGCGGGTCGGTGTAGCTCGGGTCATAGCCCGAGATGTAGAAGTAGCCCTGGTTGGAAAACGGCGGCGCGGTGTCGGCCAGGTTCTTGATGCCGCCGCGCAGCTTGAACTGCGCGCTGGCCGTCCACGCCCTGACGCGTCCCACAGCGAAAAGGCCTTGGCGCGTACAGCTCGCCACAAACCGCCCACACCTGGCGTGGGTGGCTGCAGGTGCCACCGGGCTGCAGCAGGGGCTTGGCCGGCATGACCCTGTGGCTGGCTTGTCAATCCCGCGCTAAAGGGGGCTTTCGCCGCTTGCGGGGCCTGGCTGCGGCGCCTGGCTCGGCTACATTGCGCCGCTATTGTGAATAGGCCGGCCCACCTGCACGGGTTGGCCGGCCTGTGCCGCAAGCCGCTTCAGCCTTGCCCCACACGGGTCCAACCATGAAACCATGCTTTCGCTTTTTCTTCTTGGGCTGCAGCCTGCTGGGCACTGCACACGCGCAGAGCAGTGTCACCCTGTATGCGCTGCTGGACGTGAACGTGTCGCGCTACTGGGCGCCCAGCCAGCAGGGCGGCAACGACACCTTGCTCAACGACGGCCACGTCAACGGGCTGCAGGGTTCGCGCCTGGGCTTTCGCACCAGTGAAGACCTCGGTGGCGGGCTGCGGGCCTTTGCCACGCTCGAAGGTGGTGTCAATGTCGACATGGGCACGGCGGCCCAGGGTGGCCGCGCCTGGGGCCGCCAGGCCTTCATCGGCCTGAGCAAGCAGGGCGTGGGTGAACTGCGCATGGGCCGCCAGTACCTGCTCAGCGACAACGTGGTGGGTGAAAGCGCGCCGTTTGGCAACGGCCTGGTCAACAACGCCAGCACGTCGGTCAGCAACAGTGGCCGCAACCTGCCGCTTTTCTTCAACGCGCCGCGCATCGACAACGCGCTGCAGCTCAGTACGGCTGCGGTGCCGGGCGTGGTGGTCAGTGGCCAGGTGGCCTTGGGCGAAGGCAAGGTAGACCGCTTTCACGGCCTGCGCGTGGTGCACAGCAACGGCCCGGCCTATGTCGGTCTGGCGCATGAGTGGAGCAAGTCCCGCACCTCCGGCCGCAGCGTCAACCAGTCCACCACGTTTTCTGCCGCCTGGGACTTTGGTGCCGTCAAGCTGATGGGCGGCGCACAACGCAACCAAGACCTCACCACCAGCAGCGGTGCCGGTGTGGCCGCGGGCGTGCCGCTGCTTGTGACGGCCGCCGGCAGCTTCACCATGAACCAGGCACGGGGCTGGACACTGGGCGCTGAAGTGCCGCTGGCATCGTTTTCCATCGGCCTGAACTTCACCCGCATGCGCTACGGCAGCAGTGGCGGTGAGTCGGCCACGCTGGGCAAGCTTGCGCTGGGCGGGCGTTACGCGCTGTCCAAGCGCAGCTTCTTGTACGGCGGCGTGTCGCAGGCCACGGGCGGGCTCAAGCCCTACATCAACCAGCAGCGTGTGCTGCAGCTTGGCATGCGGTCGGCCTTCTGACGGCCCGACACAGCCAAAGCCCCCGGCCGCCCTTTGAGCACTGCCCCCCCATCGCCCCCACGCCACAGGCACCGGATGACGGTGCGCAAGCTTGGCTGGGCTGTGGCGGTGGCCTTGGCGAGCGTGCTGTTTGCGCTGCCGCTGTTGCTGATGCTGGTGGCGCCCCTGCGCATGCCGGGCCTGCCGCCGCCGGTGGGTTTGTCGTTGTGGCCCGACGCGCCTAGCCTGCAGTCATTTCGCGACGCCTTCAGCCTGGTGCCGCTGGGGCGCTCGTTGCTCAATTCGGCGCTGGTGTGCGCCATAGCCGTGCCGCTGACGCTGCTGTCGGCGTCCTGGGGTGGCCTGGCGCTGGTGCTGCTGCAGGGGCGGTCACGCACCCTGCTGGCGGGCTTGCTGCTGGTGCTGGCCATGGTGCCCATGACGGCGATCTGGATACCGCGCTTCGGCTTCTTCAACGCGCTGGGCCTGGTGGGCACCTACGTGCCTTTGGTGGCACCGGCACTCATGGGCGGCAACCCGTTGTTTGTGCTGCTGTACTTTGTGGCCATGCGGCGCATTCCACTTGAAATGGTCGAAGCCGCGCGGCTGGAAGGTGCCGGGCTGCTGCGCATCTGGTGGCTTGTGGTGATGCCGCTGGTCAAGCCCACATCGGCCGCCATTGCCTTGCTGGCCGTGGTCAGCTTCTGGGGCAACTTCATTGACCCGCTGCTGTACCTGCGCACCGAAGCCCACCTCACCGCGCCACCCATGCTGCATGCGCTGGAACTGCTGGGCCCCACCAACTGGCCGGTGTTTCTGGCCGGTGCGGTGGTGGTGACACTGCCGGTGGTGGTGGCCTTCATGGTGGCGCAACGGTTTTTGTCGAGTCTGGAAAGGGGTTCAGGATGGTTGGGACGATGAACACACAAGCCGGTGCACTTGCACGGCTGGCCACGCTGGCCGCAGTTGCAATGTGGGCTGCGGCGGGCCCGGCACATGCCGCCGAGCCGCTGCGCCTGCAGGCTTTTGGCGACCCGGCCGAGTTGAACGCCTACAAGGAACTCATCGCCGCCTTCAAGGCGGCCACGCCGGGCGTGGAGGTGGAATTCATACCCGTGGGCAAGCAACGCGACCACATGGCCAAGCTGGCCACGGGTTTTTCCGGCGGCAACCCGCCAGACCTGTTTCTCATCAACTTCCGCCGCTTCGGCCAGTTTGCGGCCAAGGGTGTGCTGGAGCCGCTGGGGCCGTCGCTGGCCGCACGGGGCAAGTTCCGAGAGGCCGACTTTTACGAGCAGGCCACCGAGGCCTTCCGCTACAACGGCCAGCTGATGTGCACGCCGCAGAATGTGTCCAGCCTGGTCACCTACTACAACGTGGCGATGTTCAAGCAACTGGGCCTGCCGCTGCCCACGGCCGACTGGGACTGGGCCGCCTTCATGCGCGCCGCCAAGGCCTTGACGCGCGACACCAACGGCGACGGCAAGACCGACGTCTATGGCCTGGGTTTTGAGCCCACGCTGATCCGGCTGGTGCCCTTTGTGTGGCAGGCCGGTGGTGACCTGGTGGACAACCTGGCCGCGCCCAAGCGCTTTACGCTGGACACGCCGGCCGCGCTGGAGGCGCTGGAGTTTGTGCGCTCCTGGAGCACGTCCAAGGTCGTCCCGCCGCTGGTGGACAACAAGAGCGAAGACCACGAGTCGCGTTTTGCGCGCGGCGGCCTGGGCATGGTGCTGTACAGCCGCCGCTACACGGCCACTCTGCGCGGCGTGCCCAACCTGGATTGGGACGTGGCCCCGCTGCCGCGCCACAAGCAGGCCGCCACGGTGCTGCACGCCGACGCCTATTGCATGGCCAAGGGCTCGGCCAACAAGGACGCCGCATTCCGCTTCGTCGAGTTTGCGTTGGGTGACGTGGGCGCCGGCATCGTTGCGCGATCGGGCCGCACCGTGCCGGCCAAGAAGAGCGTGGCCCAAAGCGCTGACTTCCTTGACAGCAGTCAGCGTCCACGCTCGGCCAAGGTGTTTTTGGACTCGATCGCGCAGATCCGCCGCACGCCCAACATCGCGCAGTGGAACGAGATCGAGACGCGCGCCGAGCCGCTGGTGGAAGACTGGTACTTCCACCCCGGCACGCCCAAGTCCCCGCTGCAGCAAGACGTGAGCCTGTCCACGCAAAACCTGTTGGGGCGCGCCGCCAAACCATGAACCAAACCAAGACGCCGGGCCTGGAACTGCGGGGCCTTGGCAAGCACTACGGCGGCAAGCCGGTGGTGGACGCGCTCAGCCTCACGGTGGCCGAAGGCGAACTGCTGATCCTGGTGGGGCCTTCAGGGAGCGGCAAGTCCACCGCGCTGCGCATGATCGCCGGTTTGACCGAAC
>CAZUKT010000108.1:10224-10455 GCA_964620975.1 uncultured Rubrivivax sp.
CAAGATCGGCCAGATCTACGAAGGCACGTCGAACATGCAGCTGATGACGATTGCCAAGAACCTGTCCTTTGGCATGCAGGCGCGCAAGGAGTCGCCCGCGCACATGGGCCGGCGCGTGGCCGAGGTGTCGGCAGTGTTGGGCCTGGCAGCCATGCTGGAGCGATACCCGCGCCAGTTGTCGGGCGGCGAACGCCAGCGTGTGGCGCTGGGCCGCGCCATGCTGCGCGAGCC
>CAZUKT010000109.1:0-7771 GCA_964620975.1 uncultured Rubrivivax sp.
GCGTGTGATGGTGAGCGCCGCGCTCAGCACCTTGAAGAGGTTGACGCTGGTGCTGTCGGCCACCACCAGCTCGCCCGGCCCCACACCCACCAGGCGCGCGATCTTGTCGCCAATGCGCTGTGGCAGGTCCATCCAGCCGGCGCTGTTCCAGCTGCGGATCAAGCCCGTGCCCCACTCTTGCGTGACCACCTGCTGCACGCGGGCGGCGGTGGCCTCGGGCAGCACGCCCAGTGAGTTGCCGTCAAGGTAGATCACCCCTTGCGGAAGGTTGAAAAGTTCGCGCAGTGGCGCCAGGGTGTCGGCGGCGTCCAGCGCCAGGGCATCGTCTCGGGTCATGCAAGTTCTCGCAACACGGCGCGCACCGGTGAGGCGCAGGCCGTGGTCAGTTTCAGGGGCAGGGCGATGAGTTCGTAGTCGCCTTCGGGCACGCCGTCGAGCACCAGGTTTTCCAGCACGCGCAGGTCGCGGCGGCGGATCACCTGGTGGCTGGCCAGCGTCTTGCTGCTGGCGGGGTCGATGCTGGCGGTGTCTATGCCCACCAGCAGCACACCCAGGTCGGCCAGGCGTTCAATCGTCTCGGGCGCGTAGGCCGTCAGATCCGGGTCCCAGTGGCCCACGGCTGCTTGCGCACAGGTGCGCACCAGCACTCGGGGCGGCAGGTCATTCAGCGCGTGCGCGATGTGGGCCCACTGCACCAGCGGACCGCAGGCAATGGCGTGGATGACGCGGCAGCGGCCCAGGTATGGCGTGAGAGACACCACGCCAATGGCGGCCCCCGCGTCGTCGTAGTGCAGCGGTGCGTCGGCATGCGCGCCTGTGTGCGGGCTGAGGGTGAGCGTGCTGACATTCACCGGGCAGCCGGGCGCGATGCGGGCCGCCCACGCCAGGCCAAACGGCGCGTCGCCCGGGAACACCGGGGAGCCGGTGTGCACGGGCGGCGAGATGTCCCACAGCGGCAGCGTCATGGGCGGCACGATACCCGCATGGCATTTAGTTGACAACTAAACTATCTGGCCAAAGAATGTGCCACATGCCGACCCCTGCACCACCCGTGAACCCGGCCGCCGACGCCAGTGTGGCGGGCACCGCCAGCGCCTTCACGGGCCACGTCGACACCTTTGCGCGCAACCGCCTGCCGCTGCCGCAAGACCTGCCCGAGTTTCTGTTTGACTTGCCCGCGCTGCAGTTTGGCGAGCGCCTGAACTGCGCCACCGAATTGCTGGACCGCCATGTGGCACAAGGCGAAGGCGGCCGCTTGTGCATGCAAGGCGCGGGCGTGCGCTGGACCTATGCCGAACTGCAAGCCCAGGCCAACCGCATTGCCAACGTGCTGGTGAATGAGCTGGGCCTGCAAGCCGGCAACCGCGTGCTGCTGCGCGGCGCCAACTCACCCATGCTGGCGGCCTGCTGGTTTGCCGTGGTCAAGGCCGGCGGCATTGCGGTGGGCAGCATGCCGCTGCTGCGTGCGCGTGAACTCACGGCCATCGCCGACAAGGCCCAGGTCAGCCACGCGCTGTGTGACGCGCGCCTGGCCGAAGAACTGCAACTGGCGCTGCCGCAGTGCCCCACGCTGCAGCACGTGCTGTGTTTTGGCGGTGACCTGGAAGCGCGTGCCGCCCGGCAGCCGGCCACCTTCAACAACGTGGACACGGCCGCCGTGGACACCTGTGTCGTCGCCTTCACATCGGGCACCACCGGCGTGCCCAAGGGCACCATGCACTTCCACCGCGACGTGATGGCGGCCTGCGCCTGCTGGCCGCCGCACGTGCTGCGTGCCAATGCCAGCGACGTGTTCATCGGCAGCCCGCCGCTGGCCTTTACCTTTGGCCTGGGTGGGCTGGTGCTGTTCCCCATGTCCATAGGCGCGAGCACGGTGCTGATCGAAAAGGCCAGCCCCGATGCGCTGCTGCCCGCCATTGCCCAGTACCGTGCCACGGTGTGCTTCACCGCGCCCACGTCGTACCGCGCCATGGCCGCGCTGCTGCCGCAGCACGACGTGGCCAGCCTGCGCAAGTGTGTGTCGGCCGGCGAGGCGCTGCCAGCGGCCACGCGGCTGCTGTGGAAGCAGGCCACGGGCATAGAAATCATCGACGGCATCGGCTCCACCGAGTTGCTGCACATCTTCATCTCGGCCGACGAGGCCCACGCCAAACCCGGCGCCACCGGCGTGGCCGTGCCCGGCTACCGCGCCACGGTGCTGGGTGAAGACGGCCAGCCCGTGCCGCAAGGCCAGGTGGGCCGCCTGGCCATCAAAGGCCCCACGGGCTGCAAATACCTGGGCGACGCACGCCAGGCGCAGTACGTGCAGAACGGCTGGAACCTCACCGGCGACGCCTATCTCATCGACGAAGACGGCCAGTTTGTGTACCAGGCGCGCACCGACGACATGATCATCTCCGGCGGCTACAACATCGCCGGACCCGAGGTCGAAAGCGCCTTGCTGCTGCACCCGGCCGTGGCCGAGTGTGGTGTGGTGGGTGTGGCCGACGAAGCCCGTGGCATGGTCGTCAAGGCCTTTGTGGTGCTGCGCGCGGGGCAGGTGGGCGACCAAGCCATGGTGAGGGCGCTGCAAGACTTTGTGAAGCAAACCGTGGCGCCCTACAAGTACCCGCGCCAGGTGGAATTCCGCCCCAGCCTGCCACGCACTGAAACCGGCAAGCTGCAGCGCTTCAAGCTCAAGACGGGCGGCCCATGACCTTCAGCGCCACGCGCACGGTGCGGTTTTCAGACTGCGACCCGGCAGGCATCGTCTTCTTCCCCCAGTACCTGGTCATGCTCAACGGCTTCGTCGAGCAGTGGTTTGACGAGGGCCTGTGTGTGCCCTACGCCGGCCTGCTGGGGCCACGACGCACCGGCCTGCCCACGGTGCGGCTGGAGGTGGACTTCACCGCCATCAGCCGGCACGGCGATGTGCTGACGCTTTGCCTTGAGGTTGAAAAGCTCGGCCGCAGTTCAATCACGCTGCGCACCACGTTTCATGCGGCTTGCGGCCAACTGCGGCTGCGGGTGCGCCAGGTGCTGGTGTGCACGTCGCTGCTCACGCACAAGCCGCAGGCGCTGCCTGGCGACGTGCGTGCTGCGCTGGGCCCCTTTGTCGCCCCCGACGCCACCGCTTCAAACCAGTTCCAGGAAGGTACGCCATGAAGGTCTTGCAACCCCCCGGCTGGGCCGCACCGCGCGGCTACGTCAACGGCGTGGCCGCCAGCGGCACCCAGGTGTTTGTGGCCGGCCAGATTGGCTGGAACGCGCAGTGTGTGTGGGTCAGCGACGACCTGGTGGCGCAGGTGCGGCAGGCGTTGCTCAACGTGCGTGCCGTGCTGGCAGAAGCCGGCGCCACGCCGGCCCACATCTGCCGCATGACCTGGTACCTGACCGACAAACGCGAATACCTGGCCCGGGCACGCGAGATAGGCGCTGCTTACCGCGACGTGATCGGCAGCTACACGGTGGCGATGTCGGCGGTGCAGGTGGCGGGCTTGATGGAAGACCGCGCCAAGGTGGAAATCGAGGTCACGGCCGTGCTGCCCTGAGGCAGGCCGGCCCACGCCGGCCGGCCGGTCAGGCGCCTGGCACGGCGGCCGGCTGTGGCGCCGGCCGGGTGCTGCCGTAGGTGACACGCGCCCAAAGTGCTTCCAGCGGCCCGCGCTCGTGTGTCTTCAGCCACCACAAGCTCCACGGCACTTGCACCAGCCAGAACATGGCCAGTGCCAGTACCAGGCTCAGTGCCGGCCCCACCTGCAGCCACAAACCAAAGCCCCAGCCCTGGAACAGCGTGGTGCACAAGGCCGTTTGCATGAGGTAGTTGGTCAAGGGCATGCGGCCTGCTGCGGCCAGTGGTTCCAGGCGGCGCTGCCAGCCGGCGTGCTGCGCCAGGCGCACGATCACCAGCACGTAAAACACCATCATGCCCAGCCGCGACAAGCTATAGCACACGCCGCCCAGCACCTTGATGAGCGACGGGCCGGGGATGCGGTTGAGTTCAAAGATCACGGTGGACGCCACACCGCAGCCCAGGCCCACAGCCAGCGCCCACACCGTGAGGCGACGGATCTGCGGCATCAGTTCGGGAGCGCGCTGCACCCAGCGGCGGCGGCCGGCCAGCAGGCCGATGAGCATGGTCAGGCTCATCATCACCCACCAGCCCAGCGTGCCCCACAGGCCGAGCCAGTTGTCGTATGAGTAATTCATGACGCGAATGTTCTCAAGCACCGCGCTGACAAAACTGCCGTGGCCGTAGGCGGCGTTGTTGGTGGCCTCAAAGGCCTGGGCGATCTTCACGCGCTCAGCCGTCATCTGCGGCGTGATGATGAAGACCCGCAGCACACCCGACAACGCCGGGTACACGATGCAGCCGGCGATCATGGCCATGATGGTGCGGTCGCTCACGCGGCGCAGGCCCAGCACCAGCAGCAGCCCCAATATGGCGTAGGTGTGCAGCACATCGCCCGGCCAGAACACCCAGGCGTGCACCACGCCCAGCACGGCCAGCACCAGCAGCCGGCGCAGGTACAAGCCCGTGGCCTGCGCTGGGAACTTGGCCGACATGCGCGTGAACTGGATCGTGAAGCCAATGCCGAACAGCAGGCTGAACATGCTGTTGAACTTGCCCGAAAACAGCGCCTCGCGCAGGTGTTCAGCGGCCTGGTCCACGGCGCCTGGCCACAGGTGCGAGCCGTCGGCTTCGGTGAAAAACGAGCTGTTGAAGCCCGGCATGTTCATGATCAGGATGCCCATCAGCGCGAATCCGCGCAGGATGTCCAGCGTGGCGATGCGCTCGCCGAGCGGCAGGGCGGGGTCTGTAGGCTGCGTCATGGGGCCACCTTGGCAAGACATTGGCAAGAGATTGGAAATGGGCGGCCCGGTCAGCCGCAAGGCCGCGATGATGGGCGCAGCCGCAAGCCATGGAAAGCACCTAGAAGCCTTGCCGTTGGCCTATGTCCTTTGCGCAATGGACGCCGCGCCGGCCCTGCGCTATGCAGGGCGCGCCGCTGCGCTTGCAGGCACGCGGCCCCACGACGCCCTGGTCCCACGCTGGCGTCCGGAAATTGGCGTTTGTCGACTGGCATTGGGCGTCGGGCGGCTGGCTTCGGGGGCCAGCCGGGTGGGGTTTTGCCGGGTGCGCTTCCCGGCGGTGGCGGCCCACTATTGCAGGCCACGGTGCCACCGCCCGATCAGAACAAGGAATGCGCATGAAGCCTGTCTCGGAACTCATCAAACAGCGTGACGGCACCTTGTGGCATGTGCGCCCCGAAGACTCGGTGTTTGGTGCCCTGGAACTGCTGGCGCAGTACGGCGTGGGCGCGCTCATGGTCATGGACGGGGGCCGCCTGGTGGGCGTCTTGTCAGAGCGTGACTACACCCGCAAGGTAGCCCTGGCGGGCCGCAATTCACGCGAGACCACGGTGGCCGAAATCATGACGCGCAACGTGGTCAGTGTGGCGCCCAGCACCGGCACCCGCGCCTGCATGTCCCTGATGAGCGAACGCAAGATCCGCCACCTGCCCGTGGTGGACGGCGCCACCGTGCTGGGCATGATCTCTATCCGCGACATCATGGACGACATCATTGCCGCCCACGAAACCACCATCGCCCAGCTCGAAAGCTACATCAACACCTGAGAGGGTGTTGACGAATGAATGGCACGCGGGCCGGGGCGCCCCAGTGCCCTGGGCCGCCCCGGCCCGGAGGGTGAGGGCCCAGAACAGGCCTACTCGTCGTTGCAAATCCTCGCCGAGTCACCAACCCGGCTCCGTCGCGTCGCGCTGCGCTTCGTCGCTTGCAGCGGGCGGTTCGTCGCCGGGGTTGCCGCGCCCGGCGCGCCCCGGCCATACTGGCCCGATGTAGTCGTGGCGCAGAGCCATTGGGGCAGTTGATGCGGATTTCTCGTATGTCGTTGGCCTTGGCGCTGGTGGGTGCCGCACTGGGCCTTGCCTTGGCCTTGCCGGTTTCGGCGCAAAGCAGCGTGGCCCCGCTTGCGGCGCCACCCGAGCTGCCGCTGAAAGACTTCTTCCGCAATCCTGAGCGTGCGTACTTCCGCCTCAGTGAAGACGGCCGCTGGCTGGGCACCATGCAGCCAGCGCCCGGCCAGGCCGGCGCCGTGCCGCGCCGCAATGTGTTTGTGCAGCGCCTGCAGGGTGGCCAGCCGCAGGGCACACCACGCCAGTTGACCTTTGAAACCGCGCGCGACATTTCTGCCTACCGCTGGAAGGGCAACGGCACCATCCTGTACGAAAAAGACTTTGGCGGCGACGAGAACTTCCACGTCGTGGCGGTAGACGCCGGCAGTGGCCAGGTGCGTGACCTCACGCCCTGGGACGGTGTGCGCGCCAGCGTGGTGGACGAGTTGGTGGACGACCCCGGGCACATCCTGGTTTCACACAACCAGCGCGACCGCAAGCTCTTTGACGTGGTGCGCCTGAACGTGAAGACGGGCCAACAAACGGTGCTGGCCACCAACCCCGGCAGCGTCACCGAATGGCTGACTGACCACAAGGGCCGCGTGCGCATCGGTGTGGCCAGCGACGGCGTCAACAACACGGTGCTGTACCGCGGCGCCGAGGGCGGTGAATTCAAGCCCATCATCCACACCGACTTCCGCACCTCGGTGGTGCCGCTGTTCTTTGACCGCAGCAACACCAGGCTCTACGCCAACAGCAACCGCGGCCGCGACAAGTCGGCACTGGTGCTGCTGGACCCGGCCCGGCCCGATGTGGAGACCGTGGTCTACGAACACGCGCAGGTCGATGTGCTCACTGCCGTGTGGTCAAGGGTGCAGCAAAAGCTCACCCAGGTGGTTTACCAGACCGACCGCACCCACCGTGAGGTCTTTGACCCGGCCACCCGGGCCATGTTTGACAAGCTGCAAAAGCAACTGCCGGGGTATGAACTGGTGGTGCAAAGCGCCACGCGCGACGAAACCCGCTTTGTGGTGGCGGCGCTCAGTGACCTGACGCAGGGCACACGCTACTTCTATGACGCCCGCAGCAACCGCCTTGAAAAGCTGGGTGAACTGGCGCCCTGGTTGCCCGCAGCCCAAATGGCGCCCATGAAACCCATCACGTACACGTCGCGCGACGGGCTCAGCATCGCGGGTTACCTGACGCTGCCCGTGGGGCGTGAAGCCAAGAGCCTGCCCTGCATCGTCAACCCCCACGGTGGCCCCTGGGCGCGTGACGCCTGGGGCTTCAACCCCGAAGTGCAGTTCCTGGCCAACCGGGGCTACTGCGTGCTGCAGATGAATTTCCGGGGTTCCACCGGCTATGGCCGCAAGTTCTGGGAAGCCAGTTTTGGCCAGTGGGGCTTGAAGATGCAGGACGACGTGAGCGACGGCGTGGCCTGGCTTGTGGCGCAGGGCATTGCCGACCCCAAGCGCGTGGCCATCTACGGCGCCAGCTACGGGGGTTACGCCACGCTGGCGGGCGTGGCCTTTACGCCCGACCTGTACGCGGCGGCCATCAACTACGTGGGCGTGAGCAACCTCTTTACCTTCATGAAGACCATTCCGCCCTACTGGGAACCCTGGCGCGCACAGATGTATGAAATGGTGGGCAACCCCGACGACGCCAAAGACAAGGCCCGCATGCAGGCCACGTCGCCGGTGTTCCATGTCGACCGCATCCGCACGCCACTGCTGGTGGCACAGGGGGCACGCGACCCCCGTGTCAACAAGGCCGAGAGCGACCAGATCGTGGAGGCGCTTAAAAAGCGTGGTGTGGCCGTGCAATACATCGTCAAGGACAACGAAGGCCACGGTTTTGCCAACGAGGAAAAC
>CAZUKT010000109.1:7781-10374 GCA_964620975.1 uncultured Rubrivivax sp.
AAAACCAGCTCGACTTCTACACCGCGATGCAGTCCTTCCTGCGCCAGCACTTGGGGCGTTAGCCCCCAACACGGGGCGCCACCGGGCCGGGCGGCCGGTGGCCGCAGCGGGCCCGGCGCAAAGGCTGTATGCACCACGCTGGCGGGACGCTATCCTCGGCGTCAGCCATGACCACCCCAGCCGGTATCGAAACCGCAATTCAGCAAGAAATTCTTCGTGTGGCGCTGCGTGCAGCGGCCCGCAGCGTGGTGCTGCTGATCGTGGCCGCTGCATATATTGCGTGGTTGGGCTGGCAGGCCGGCAACCCCGCGGCGGGCGCGCTAACTTTGTTGTTGAGCGTGGTGGTTTCTGGCTGGCGCTGGTGGCTGGGGCACCGCTTTGGCCGCCTGCCCGAGCCCGTGCCGGAGCGCCTGGCGACCGTGGTGCGCCACCTTGAAGCCAACAGCGCGCTGGCAGGGGCCATGTGGGTCACGTCCACCGTGTTCATCTATCCCTTGCTGAATGGCGCCCTGGCCACGGTGTACGTGGTGATGGTGTGCGGCTCGGTGGCCACGGCGGCGTTTTTCATGTCCATGGCCGGGCGCAGCTTCCAGGTGCTTGCGTTGCTGCAAATGGGGTCGGTGATTGCGGTGTCGTTGTCGATGGACGCAGTGGGTTCGGTGCCCCTGGCGTTGATGATCCTGATCTTTGGCGCGACCATGCTCCGGGCCACGCGCGAATTTCGCGAGCTGACCGAAGGCGCCGTGCGCCAGCGTCTGCAAGCCGATGACGCCAACGCGTCGCTCCTGCATGCCAAAGAGGCCGCCGAAGCCGCCAACCTGGCCAAGAGCCAGTTTCTGGCCACCATGAGCCACGAAATCCGCACACCCATGAACGGCGTGCTGGGCGCCATGGACTTGCTGCGCCATACCGACCTTGACGCCCGCCAGCGCAACCTGGTGAGCACGGCGGCGGCGTCGGGCGAGTCGCTGATGGACATCCTCAACGACGTGCTTGATCACTCCAAGATCGAGGCCGGCAAGCTGGTGCTGGTGGCCGCGCCGCTTTCACTGCACGCGGTGGTGGCTTCGGCCACGGCACTGTTCCGCGCCAACGCAGAAAGCCGCGACCTGACCATCAACTTGCTGCTCGGAGACGGTGTGCCCGACGGTGTGCTGGGCGACGCGCCCCGCCTCAAGCAGGTGTTGCTCAACCTGCTGGGAAACGGCGTCAAGTTCACTGAACAAGGCGGCGTCACGCTGCGCCTGAGCGCCATGCCGGTTGGCGCCGAGGCTGCCGACGTGCGCTTTGAAGTGCAAGACACCGGCATTGGCATGCCGCTGCAGGCGCTGGAAGAGATCTTTCAGCCGTTTCATCAGGTGGACAGCACAAGGTCGCGCCTGCGTGGAGGCACCGGCCTGGGCCTGGCCATCAGCCAGCGCATCGTGCAGGCCATGGGCGGTTGCATCGACGTGCAAAGCCGGATCGGCCGGGGGTCGGTGTTCAGTTTTGTGCTGCGCCTGCCACTGGCGTCGTACGTGCCGCAGCCGCAGGCAGCGTCAGACTTTGGTGTCTTGGGCGGCCACGGGCCTGCGGGCCGCATGGTGATGCTGGTGGAAGACAACATCGTCAACCGCATGATCGCCGCCGAGATGCTCAAGTCGCTGGGTGTGGACGTGATGGAGGTTGAAGACGGCGCCCAGGCCGTGGCCTTGCTGGCGCACCAGCGGGTGGATCTGGTGCTGATGGACATCCAGATGCCGGTACTTGACGGCTACGCCGCCACGCGCCAGTTGCGTGAGCGTGAATCGCGCCTGCGTCTGCCGCGTGTGCCCGTGGTGGCGCTCACGGCCAACGCCTTTGAAGAAGACGCCGCGCAGGCCATGGGCGCCGGCATGGACGCCCACCTGGCCAAGCCCTACACCCGCATGCAGTTGCGGGAGTTGTTGCAGCGCTGGTTGTAGCTTTTCTTGCAGGGCAGCTTGCAGGGCCAGGTGCAGGGCGATTGGCAGGACCATTTGCAGGTCTGCTCGCAGCGCAGGCTCTGGCCCCGCAGGGCCAAAACGTTCAACAGGCAGCCCGCTCAGCGCCCTGCCGTGAGCAAGCGCTGCCCTTGGGCCCACTGTTGGCGCTGCGCTGCACTGGCGTCAAACTTGGTGCCGTAAAGCGCCATGCTGTGGCGCCACATCAGCAGTGCCACGCGCTGTGCTTCGGCGTGCCCTTGGTCGGCCAGCGTTGACAAGGCCGCAAAGGCCTGCGGCCAGTGGTTGGATTCGTACGCCGCCATGGCCGCCACAAAAGCCGTGGTGCGGGTGTCGGTGGCAGCCGGCTGGCTGAATGCCATGGCCGGCGCCAGGCCGCAGGCCAGGGCCAAGGCGGCTTGCGCCAGGTGGCGCCCGATCCGGCGGGCGGGCTTGCCCATCGAGTGGGTCTGCATGTGGTTCTCCTTGATGTGGCTCTCCTTGATGTGGTTTGGGTGTCAGCGGCAGGGCTTGGTGTCAGCGCAGAAGGCCGGTGTGCGGCCCGGTGCGCGGCGGCGTTGCAGCAGCACAGCCACACCCGCCAGCGCCATGCACCAGGTGGCTGGCTCCGGCACGGCCGTCACGCCTATCCA
>CAZUKT010000110.1:0-10365 GCA_964620975.1 uncultured Rubrivivax sp.
GCGGGTGCGGGCGCTGGCGCTGGCGCTGGCGCCGGCGCCGCGCCTTGCGCCTGCGCTGACTTCAGTGCCGGCCAGGCCAGCAGGCCAGCGGCCAGTGGCGCCAATTTTCTTCGCTTGATCATGGTGGGGCTCCCTTCGTTGTTGGGTTGCTGCGGGGTCGCCAACCGCGTTGCGTCAGCGTGGCGTCCACACGTAGGTGGTGACGCTTTCGCGTGGTGCCGTGGCTTCAAACGACTGGCCACCCTGCGTGACGGTGAAGCGCCTGGGCGCGCCCATGCCGTTGCACACGATCAGCGCAATGCTGCCGTCGTCGGCATTGCGGAAGGCAACGGTTTCCATGCCGTCCACCAGCGCGGGTGAATCAATGCGCTGCGCACCGGGGCGCACAAACTTGCTGGCGTGGGCCAGTGCGTAGTACTCCATGTTGCGCGTCACGGCGCCGGTGGCTGAGTTGATGGTGACCACGCCCCGGCAGTCGTTGCAGCCGCCCAGGTGCGGGCCGAATTTTTCGTCCAGTGCAAGGTTCCACATCAGCACACCCTTGGCCCAGCCGCGTGTGGCACCGATGACGATGTTGCGTGTCAGCCAGGGCAGTGTCTCGGCCCAGTTGGTCTTCCATTCGCCGCCCGAACATTCAGTGAACCAACTGTCCTTGTCGGGGTGGGCATCGTGCACGGTGGCCATCACACCCACCTGGCCGGCGTAGCAGTGCCAGCCCACGCCGCTGACGTGTAAACGTGCCACGGGGTCGGCCAGCACCGCAAGCGGCGACTGGGGCTCGTCCCAGTTGTGGTCCCAGTCAATGATTTGCGGCTTGTTGCCGCGCGCGGCCAAGAGCGGCCCCAGGTGCTGCGCCAGCAGCTTGACGCGCTGCGGTGGGTCCAGCCGCATGCCGGGGTAGTCACCCGGCTCGAAGTGCGGCTCGTTCATCACCGTCAGCGCAAAGATCGGCACACCTTCGGCGGCGTAGGCATCCACGTACTTCAGCAGGTACTGTGCAAACACGTCGTACATCTCGGGCTTGAGCGTGCCCTTGATGAGGCTGCCGGTGGTCTTCATCCAGGCCGGAGCGCTCCACGGTGAGGCCATCACCTTCAGTTGCGGGTTGATGGCCAACGCCGCCTGGGTGACGGGCAGCACGTCAGCGCGGTTGGCGTTGATGGAAAAGCTGGCCAGCGCCATGTCGGCGCCACCGCCGGCAGGCTCGGCCAGCGAATAGTGGCTGCGAGAAAAATCCGACGCACCGATGGTCAACCGCGTGAAGTCAAAGCCGATGCCGTTGGGTCCACGGCCAAACAACTCCTGCAGCAGCGCGTTGCGTTGCTCGGCGCTCATGCGGTTCATCATCAGCCATGCCGTGGCGTCGGTGATGGACGCACCAAAGCCCACCATGGTCTGGTAACGCACAGCCGGGTTGACGGCAATGTCGGCCGCAGCCGGCACACGGTCGGCAAAGCCCAGGCCGGTTTCCAGCAACAGCAACTTGCTCTTGTCGGCGGTGGTCACCCAGGTCTGCACCAGTGGGCCGGTGATGGGCGGCGGCTCGGTGCTGGGTGCCACGGCACTGGAGCCGCAACCAGCCAGCAAGGCGGCCAGGGCCACGCTGGACACAAGGCGGCGGATGGAAGTGTGTGAGGCCATGGTGATGAACTTGCCTTGGTAAGAAGGGGGGCGGCTGCTGCGGCCGGGTGTCACTTGGCAAAGGCCTGCAGCTCGCTGCAGGTGACAAAGGCCTGCTCGGCGCGGTCGCCGCTGGAAGGCTTGCCCACCACGCGCACGGCCACAAACTGCACGGGCGCAGCCAGCTGCAGCGTGGCCTGCTGGCCCTGCACCAGGCTGGCCGCATGCGTGGCCGTGGTGGCCGGGTAGTCACCAAGCTCGCCGATGGTTTGCCAAACGGCACCCACACTGCGCTGCACCTGCACCAGCGGCGCGCCGGCCTGGGTGTCGAACCAACCCCCGTCGTGGTAGTTGCGGCCGTGGGTAAACACAAAACGCGACGCCGTGGCGGGCTGCTCCAGCGTGACGGCAAACCAGTCTTCGCTGCCGTAGGCGCCGTTCCAGGTGTTGACCAGGTTGTGCAGGTCGTCGTCGTTGATGGAGCCGGCCACGTTGCCGCTGCGCGAGCGGCTTTCTTCGCCACTGGCCAGCACGGAAGCCGAAGGCCGCGGCGGCGCCAGCGCCACACCCGGCGCACGCAACCACACACGGTAGGCGCCTTGTGTGGCACCGGCGTCGGCAAAGGTCAGGAAGTGGGCGGGCTGGGTGTGCGAGGTGGGCGATGTGGGCGATGTGGGCGCGGCAGGCGCAGATGGCACGCCGGGCGGGCTTGCAGCGTCAGCGGCCGCCGTGGCCTCTGGCACGTCCACCGCAGCTTCAAAGCGCAAGGGGCCGCCCGCCACAGGCGCCGCCACCACGGCACGCGACACCCGCACCAGACCCAGCTTGCGCGCTGGCGGCAGGCCGGGGTTGGCCTGCTGTTCGTACGCCAGCACAAAGGGCCCCCAGGCCAGCGCGGCACGGCCCTTGTGTGTGGTGGTGGTTTCGCCCGACAGCACGCGTGAAGCCAGGTTGAAGCGCAGCGCGATCTGGTCACCGTCTTGCCACAGCCGCGCCGGCACCTCGGCCCAGCCGGCCTGCACGGTGGCACCGGGCAGCACCAGTGGCTGCGCCCAGGCCGGTGCGCGCAGCTTGACCGCAAAACGCGCCGCGTTCGCCAAACGCAGCGTGAGCCGTGCTTCGCCCTTGTGCGGGAAGCCGCTGTCCAACTGCACGCTGACGTTCTGCCCACCCAGCACCAGCGTGGCACTGGCCGTGTCCAGCGTGTTCACCAGCAACACATCGGCCACTGCTGTGCCCCGGGCATGGCCCCGCAAGAAGGCCGCCTGCGGCGCCAGCGCCAAGCCACGCGGCCCGCTGGAATGGCAGCAGGTGATGCCCTTGTCGTATTGCTTGCGGCCGTCCAGCGCGGTGTAGTAACACCAGTCGTCACCGGCGGGGTGCTGCGCGGCGGTGAGGTGGTTGTAGAAAGAGCGCTCCAGTTCGTCACCAAAGCGCGCTTCGCCCGTCAGTTGCAGCAGCGCCAGGTTGAGCTGTATCCAGGTGGTGGTGACGCAGGTTTCACCCACGTGGTAGTCCACCGTGTCGCGCATGTCGCGGTCGGCCTGAAAGTGCTCAAACTGGCTCGTGCTGCCGGTGACGTACAGGCGCTGGCCCACCACGTCGGCCCAGGCGTTTTGCACCGCCTGCACCAGCGCCGGCTCGCCGGTGGCGCGTGCCAGTTCACACAGCCCCACCAGGTTGGACAGCATCTCGTAGGCCTTGCCGTTGGACACCTGGGTCACGGGCAAGCCTCGCAGCAGCGACTTGACGATGCCGGGGCCCTTGGGTTCGTCCCAGCTGCGCACGATGTAACGCGCAAATTGCAGGTAGCGCGGCTCGCCGGTGATGCGGTACAGCAGCACCACCGGCTCCAGCACGCTGGTGGCGGCCATGCCTTCGTGCGTGCCGCCGGCCAGGATGCTGCGCTGCGCCGGAAACGTGGCCATGAGCAGGTCTGCCGCCTTGCGGCTGGCGCGCAGTGCACCCGCGTGGCCGGTGTACTGGTGGTAGGTGAGCAGCCCGATGAGGCAGTACTTGTGCGACCACACGTCCCAGTCGGCGCCGTCAAACAGGGCCAGGCGTTTGGCCGGCTCGTAGGTGCCCAGGTAGCCGTCGGGTTCTTGCGCGGCAATCAGCTCGCGCACCACGCCGTCGAGCTTGGCGCGCAAGGCCTTGTCGCCGGTGTTGGACCAGGCCAGCGTGGCCGCATGCAGCCACTTGCCCACGTGTTCACCAATCCACGGGTGGCTGCCGGGTTTGTGCTTGAAGCCGGCCAGCAGCGGCGCGGTGTCCACCGTGAGCAGGCGCACGCTGGCGTTGAGTGCCACCCGCGCACCCAGCCAGCCGCCCAGTTGCACGGCCGACGGCGACAGCAACTCTGCCGCGCCCGGCTGCACCGCAGGCACACGCAAGGCGCGCGCGCCGCGTGCGGCCGGCTGCTGGCGCAGCGCCGCCCGGGCCCGTGCGGGCACCAGGCCCAGCACGGCCAGCGCCACCAGGGCCTGGCGGCGGGTGGCATGGCGGCGGGAGATGGGCATGGTGGGCGTCCTTGTGGGGTGGTGGCGCGGTGCTTCAGTTGCCTTGCAAGGGCGCGTGCTGCTGCATGCGCCGGTAGAACTGTTGCAAGGTGAAAAAGGCCTTCTTGCGCACGCCCTGGCTCGATATCAGCCCCTTGCGGTTGTAGCCGTCCTGCACCTTGGGCAGCACACGCCGGGGCGAACGGAAGTCAGCCAATATCCAGGGGCTCAGGCCGCTGAAGTGCGGCACGTTCTGCAGCATGGCCAGGTTCTGCTGGTACAGGTAGTCCTGGTATTCCTCGGTCCAGCGTTGGTCGCGTGGGCCATGCAGGCCTTGCAGCGCGTCGCCACCAAATTCAGACACCACCACGGGCTTGTCAAAGCGCACTTCCCAGCGCGCTTGCGGGGCGTCGTGCAGCGTGCCGCCGTACCAGCCGCGGTACTGGTTGAAGGCCACGATGTCCAGCGCATCGCCAATGGCGTCGCTCACCACCGAGACGCCGTTTTCATTGTGCGTTTCCAGCGCTGCGCTCACCAGCCGCGTGTCGTCCAGCGCCCGCGTGTGGCTGATGAGCTGGCGCAAGAAGGCATCGCGGGCGGGTGACGGCGGCGTCTCGTTGGCCACCGACCAGATGACGCTGGCGGCACGGTTGCGGTCACGGGTGATGACTTCGGTCAGTTGCTGTTTGGCGTTGGCCAGGGTGGCCGGGTTGTGCACGTCCACGAGCCAATACACCGGGATCTCTTGCCACACCAGCAGGCCCAGGCGGTCGGCCACACGCAGCATGTGTTCGTTGTGCGGGTAGTGGGCCAGGCGCACAAAGTTGCAGCCCAGTTCTTGGGCCCAGCGCAGCAAGCGCAGTGCATCGGCCTCGCTGTGCGCACGCCGGCCTTCGAGCGGGTTTTCTTCGTGGATGGAAATGCCGCGCAGGAACAACGGCTTGCCGTTCAGCAGCAACTGCGCGCCGCGTGTTTCTATGCGCCGAAAGCCGATGTCGTCGGCCAGCGACTGCAGCGCCGTCTTCACGACTACCGCATACAGCTTGGGCCGCTCTGGCGACCAGTGCTGCACATGTGGCACGTCCACCTCAAACACCGCCCTGCCCTGCGCGTTGGCAAACACGGTCTTGCGCACGCCCAGTTCGGCTATCTCCAGGCTCACCGCTTCGCCACCCACCGCACCTTGCAATTGCACAAAGCCCGCTACCGTGTGCGGCCGTCCACGCTGCAGTTGCACGGCGTAGTCCTGGATGTAGACGGGCGGCTCTTCCAGCAGCGTCACGTCGCGGGTGATGCCGCCGTAGTTCCACCAGTCGGTGCTGGTGGTGGGCACGGCGTCGGCGCGGCGTGTGTTGTCGGCCTTGACCACCAGAAAGTTGCCACGCGGCTTGAGCAGCGCCGTCACCTCAAAGTTGAAGGGTGTGAAGCCGCCTTCGTGCACCCCCAGCTTGACGCCGTTGAGGTACACCTCGGCGCGCTGGTTGACGGCGCCAAAGTGCACAAAGTGGCGCTGCCCCGGCGCGCTGGCCGCCACGTCAAAAGAGCGCTTGAGCCACACCGTGCCTTCGTAGTACAGCAATTGCTCGCGCTGCGAATTCCAGTCACCCGGCACCTGCAGCGTGGGCGACGCATCAAAGTCGTACTCCACCAGTTCTTGTGCGTCCACCGCGTGGTGGTTGCGGTAGTAAGCGGCGGTAGAAGGCTCGGCCTGCTGGTCGTAGGGCTGGCGCCGGTAGTTGTAGTAGCCCGTTTCATACGGGTCAACGATGGCCTGCCAGGCGCCGTTCAACGACATGGCCTTGCGGTGTGCCACGTTGGTGATGAGGCCCTGCGCCTGCGCGCCCTGCACACCGGCCATGCACCACAGGCAGACCAGCGCCAACAGCAGGTGCAGCCGCTGGCCTGACACCGCCTTGCCAACGTGGAACGACATGGGTCAGTCCACCAGCAGCCGCACCACCACCGGAAAGTGGTCTGACGGGTAGCGCCCCTGCAATGAGTCGGTGAGCACACCGTACTTCAGCACCCGCACTTTTGGTGTGAGCCAGATGTAGTCAATGCGGTCGGCCGCCGGCGCGTCCCACTTGAAGCCGTTGAAGGTGCCCACGGGGCCGTAGGGCGGGGTTTCGCTCACGTCAAAGGCGTCGCGGTAGGCGGCCTTCATGATGGCCACCGGCTCGCTGCTGGGCACGGCGTTGAAGTCGCCCATGCCCAGCACCGGCAGCTTGCCGGCCAGTTGCGCCAGCCGCGCCACCAGCAGCTTGGCCGATTCGCGGCGCGAGACCACGCCCTCGTGGTCAAAGTGGGATGAAGACACAAAGAAGCTGCGGCCGGTCAGCAAGTCCTTGAACTGCGCCCAGCTGGTGAGCCGGTTGCAGCAGCGTGAATCCCAGCTGATGGAAGGTTTGTCGGGCGTGGCGCTGAGCCAGAAGTCGCCATGCCGCTCAAGCTTGAAACGCGCCGTGCGGTAGAAGATGGCCGCGTGTTCACCGGCCTGCACACCGTCGTCGCGGCCCACACCCACACGCGCCCAGCCGGGCATGGCTTGCAGTGCGGTGATCTGCTCGATGAGGCCTTCTTGCGTGGCCACCAGGTCCAGCGCGTGGTGCTGGATCAGTGCCTTGACCATGGCCTCACGCTGCGGCCAGGCGTTGGCCCCGTCGTCGGGTGTGTTCAGGCGCAGGTTGTAGGTGGCCACGTTGATGGGCTCGGCGCGGCGCGGCCGCTCGGCCCGGGCCGCGGTGCACACCGTTGCTGCGGCCGCTGCGGCCAGCGCGCAAAACGCCAACCGCCAGGCGCGCGCTGCATGGTTTGCGATCATGCGCTGCCCCTTTGCGCCGCGCAGTTGGCGGCAATGAATTCGGCCTGGCTCGGCATCAGGTCCACACACTTGCGGATCACGCCCTGCACGTTGCCCAGAAATTCATCCACCTCGGCATCGCTGCGCAAATCAGCCAGCGGGTGGTGGCCGCGTGCGTGCACACGCTGGCCTTGCAGCACCTGCAGCCAGCTCAGCTCGGCAAACAGGTCGGCGGTGTCACGCACGATGCGGCCATTGCTGCGGAACAAGTCCATGCGCTGGCGCAGCGTGGCCGGTATGTCCATCGTGCGGCAGTCATTCCAGAAGGCCGAATCGCTGCGCTCGGTGGCGTGGTAATGCAGGATCAGGAAGTCGCGGATGCGTTCGTATTCGGTCTGCGTGATGGCGTTGTATTCGGCCACGTCCGCAGCGTCAAAACCGGCCTGCGGAAAGAACTGCAGGATGCGTGCAATGGCCGACTGGATGAGGTGGATGCTGGTGCTTTCCAGTGGCTCCAGAAAACCGCTGCTCAAGCCCACGGCCACGCAGTTTTTTACCCAGAAGCTGCGGCGCCGCCCGGTGACGTATTTGATGGTGCGTGGTTCGGCCAGGGGCGCGCCGTCCAGGTTGCCCAGCAAGATGGCGGTGGCCTCGTCTTCGCCCATGTAGCGGCTTGAAAACACATGCCCGTTGCCCGTGCGGTGCTGCAGCGGTATGCGCCACTGCCAGCCCGCGCCGTGCGCCGTGCTGCGTGTCATGGGTACCAGCGGGGCCACGCTTTCGCAAGGCACGGCAATGGCCGTGTCGCAGCGCAACCAGTGCTGCCAGTTTTCATAGCCGGCATGCAGGGCCTGCTCGATCAGCAGCGCACGGATGCCCGAGCAGTCGATGAAGAAGTCACCGTCGATCTGCTCGCCGCTTTCCATCTGCAGCCCGCTGATGAAACCGTCCGGCTCGCGCTGCAACACCCGCACGACTTTGCCTTCGGTGCGCCGCGCGCCGTGGCGCTGCGCAAATTCACGTAGAAAGCCGGCGTAAAGGCTGGCGTCGAAGTGAAACGCGTACGCCAGATCGGCCAGCGGCGAGCCCGCCATCTTGGGCTGCATGCGCATGAACTTGGCAAACTGTGGCGCCACGGTGTTGATGGAATACGCGGCCAGTGGCTTGGCCTGCCCGGCCTGCCAGCGCCGCAGCCAGAAGTGGTGAAACGGCACCGAATCCAGCTCGTGGCCCACCGCACCAAAGCCGTGGATGAAACGGTCGCCAAGGCGGCCCCAGTTGACAAATTCAATGCCCAGCTTGAAGGTGCCCTGCGTGCGGCGCAGGAATTCGTCTTCGTCCAGTTCAAGGCCACGGTTGAAGTGCTTGATGTGCGGGATGGTGGCCTCGCCGACGCCGATGATGCCGATGGCGTCGGACTCCACCACGTGCACATCGCAGGCGTCACCCAGGGTCTTGGAAAGCGCGGCCGCTGTCATCCAGCCGGCGGTGCCACCGCCCAGGATGACGACGCGACGCACAGGGTTTGGGCTCATGTCAGGTCTCCCGTTTTTGGCAGTCAAAGGCGCTCGCCGCTGGCCTGGTCAAACAAGGACACTCGGGCCGGCGCGATGGAGAACCGAATGGCAGCACCGGCGTCCAGTGCCAGCGCATCGTGCACCACGGCGGCCAAGCTCAGGCCGGCGTGGTTGATCCACACCACCTGGTGGTTGCCCATGGGTTCCACCAGTTGCACGGTGCCGGGCCAAGTGCCGTCAGCCCCGATGTGCACGTGTTCGGGCCGCACACCCAGCGTCACGAGCGTGCCATGCCGGGGCGGCCCCTGCAGGCCGCAGCACGCCAGGTCCAGCGCCAGTTCTGGCGCACGGAATTCCACCGCGCTGCCCTGCACCAGCACCGTGCCCTGCACGAAGTTCATGCCCGGTGAGCCCAGAAAGCTGGCCACAAACAGGTTGTTCGGGCGCTCGTACACCTCGGCCGGTGCGCCGATCTGCTGGATGCGCCCCGCCTGCATCACCACGATGCGTGTGGCCAGTGTCATGGCCTCGACCTGGTCGTGCGTGACGTAGACCATGGTGCAGCCCAGCGTGCGGTGCAGCAGCTTCAGCTCTCGCCGCAGTTCACCACGCAGCTTGGCGTCGAGGTTGCTCAGGGGTTCGTCCAGCAAGAACACCTGCGCCTGCCGCACCAGGGCGCGGCCTATGGCCACACGCTGGCGCTGCCCGCCCGACAGCTGCGCCGGCTTGCGCTGCAAGAGCGGCTGCAGTTGCAGCATCTCGGCCGCACGCTGCACGCGGGTGTGGATCTCGGCCTTGGGCAGGCCGGCCACCCGCAGGCCAAAGCTCATATTGCGTTCTACCGTCATGGTGGGGTAGAGGGCGTAGCTCTGAAACACCATGCCGATGCCACGATCAGCCGGCTCGGCGTCGGTCATGTCCTGGCCACCGATTTCAATGCGGCCTGCAGCCACGTCCACGAGCCCCGCAATGCTGTGCAGCAGCGTGCTCTTGCCGCAGCCAGAGGGGCCCACCAGCACCAGGAATTCGCCCTCGTGCACGCTGAGGTTCAGGCCCTGGATGACTTCATTGCCACCAAAGCGAATGCACAAATCACTGACCTTGACGCCGGCCATGGGCCCTACCCCTTTACCGCGCCGGCAGCAATGCCGCGCACAAACCAGCGCCCCGAGACAAAGTACACCAGCAGCGGCACCGCCGATGTCAATATGGTGGCCGCCATGTTGATGTTGTAGAGCCGCTCGCCCGTGGTGGTGTTGATGACGTTGTTCAGTTGCACCGTCATGGGCAGGTTCTGTGTGCCAGCAAACACCAGGCCCAGGATGTAGTCGTTCCACACCCCGGTCACCTGCATGATGGCGGCCACGATGAGCATGGGCGTGGACATGGGCAGCATGAGCTGCACAAAGATGCGCCAGAAGCCGCCGCCGTCTATGCGCGCGGCCTTGAAGAGCTCTTGCGGGATGCCCAGGTAGTAGTTGCGAAACAGCAGTGTCATGACCGGCATGCTGAAGATGACGTGGATGGCCACTATGCCCGGCAGGCTGCTGAACAGCCCCACCGTCGCCAGCACCTTGACCAGCGGGTAGATCATCACCTGCACCGGGATGAAGGCACCCAGCATCAGCACACCAAACAGCAGGTTGGCGCCACGGGGCCGCCAGAAGCTGAGCGCATAGCCGTTGAGCGCGCCAATGGCGATGGGCAGCACGGTGCTGGGCACGACGATGGCCACCGAGTTCCAGAAGCCCACGCGCACGCCTTCACACGACACCCCCGTGCACACCTCGCTCCACGCGGCGCGCCAGGCGTCCAGGTTGATGTGCTGCGGCAGCGCAAAAAGCTGGCCGGCGCGGATCTCGCCCATGGTCTTGAGCGACGTGACCAGCATGATGTACAGCGGCGCCAGGAAAAACAGCGCCGCCACGGC
>CAZUKT010000111.1:0-7921 GCA_964620975.1 uncultured Rubrivivax sp.
TTGATGTCGCGCCGGCCGGCGTTGATCATGGGCTCAATGGTGAAAATCATGCCGGGCACCAACTCTTCAAACGTGCCAGGGCGGCCGTAGTGCAGCACCTGCGGTTCTTCATGGAAGCGTGCCCCCACGCCATGGCCGCAGAATTCGCGCACCACGGTGAAGCCGGCGTGTTCGGCAAAGCTCTGAATGGCGTGGCCGATGTCGCCCAGGCGCGCGCCCGGCTTGACCTGGACGATGCCCTTCCACATGGCATCAAAGGTGATCTGGCACAGCCGCCGGGCGGCGATGCTGCCTTCACCCACCACGTACATGCGGCTGTTGTCGCCATGCCAGCCGTTCTTGATGATCGTGACGTCGATGTTGACGATGTCACCGTCTTTCAGCGGCCGGTCGTCGGGGATGCCATGGCACACCACGTCGTTCAGGCTGCTGCACAGCGACGCTGGGTAAGCCGGGTAGCCCGGTGGCTGGTAACCCAGCGTGGCGGGCACACCGCCTTGCACGTGCACCATGTGGTCGTGCGCCAGGCGGTCGAGCTCCAGGGTGGTGACGCCGGCGCGCATGTGCGGCGTCAGCATGTCCAGCACTTCAGAGGCGAGGCGGCACGCCAGGCGCATGCCTTCGATGTCTGCCGCAGTCTTGATGGAAATAGCCATCGGGCGATTATCCCACCGGGCTCTAAAATCTAAGGTTTACCCCCGCCCCGGTCTGGACTGCATGAGCGCGACGCCCCTCCATTTGATGCACTTTGAGGGCGGCGATGCGCTCTCCAGCTTTCGCGCCCAGGCCTTGCTGCTGCGGCTGCAGGCGGTGTGCCCGCGCATCACCGGCATCAGCGCACGCTTTGTGCACTGGGCCGCATTTGACGCACCGCCGGCAGTGGCTGACGTGGACAAACTGCAGGCGTTGCTGAACTACGGCGACGCGGCCGCTGCGCCTGCGGCCGGCCAGCGCGTGGTGGTGATGCCGCGCCTGGGCACCGTGTCGCCCTGGGCCAGCAAGGCCACCGACATTGCTCACAACTGCGCCCTGGTGTTGCATCGCGTGGAGCGTGTCACTGAGTTCACGCTGGCCGTCAAGACCGGGCTGTTGGGTGCCGGCAAACCGCTGAGCGACGCCGAGCTTGCCGCTGCTGCCGATCTGCTGCACGACCGCATGACCGAACACGTGGCCTTTGATCGCGCTGCAGGGGCCCACCTGTTTGATGCCCGCAGCGCCGAAGTGCTGGCGCACGTGGACGTGCTGGGCCGGGGCCGTGAAGCCCTGGTGGTGGCCAACTCCGAGTTCGGGCTGGCCTTGTCGGGCGACGAGATCGACTACCTCGTGGCTGCGTTCGGCAAGCTGCAACGCAACCCCAGCGACGTGGAACTGATGATGTTCGCGCAGGCCAACAGCGAGCACTGCCGGCACAAGATTTTCAATGCCACTTTCACGGTGGACGGTGTGCAGCAGCCGTTGAGCCTGTTTGGCATGATCCGTCACACTGAAAAGACGTCGCCGCAGCACAGCATCGTGGCCTACGACGACAACGCAGCGGTGATGGAAGGCGGCCCCGTGCAGCGCTGGCTGCCGCAGGGCTTTACCAACGCCCCGCTGTACGGCCCGCGCGACGAGGTCTCCCATGTGTTGATGAAGGTGGAAACGCACAACCACCCCACGGCCATCAGCCCCTTCCCGGGCGCCAGCACGGGTGCCGGCGGTGAAATCCGCGACGAAGGCGCCACCGGGCGCGGCGCCAAGCCGAAGGCGGGCCTCACTGGTTTCAGTGTCAGCAACCTGCACCTGTCCGGCACGCAAGAACCCTGGGAACAAAAGCCGGTGGGCAAGCCCGTGCACATAGCCAGCGCGTTGCAGATCATGACCGAGGGCCCACTGGGCGGCGCCGCCTTCAACAATGAATTCGGCCGGCCCAATCTGGGCGGCTACTTTCGTGTCTATGAGCAGGACGTGGCCGGTGTGCGGCGGGGTTATCACAAGCCCATCATGATCGCCGGCGGGCTGGGCAGCATCAGTGCCAGCCAGGTCAAGAAGCTGCCCTTTGGCGCCGGCACGCTGCTGGTGCAACTGGGCGGGCCGGGCATGCGCATTGGCATAGGCGGTGGCGCGGCCAGCAGCATGGCGGCAGGCAGCAACACGGCGGCGCTGGACTTTGACAGCGTGCAGCGTGGCAACCCCGAGATCGAGCGCCGCGCTCAGGAGGTCATCAACCACTGCTGGGCGTTGGGCGATTTGAGCCCGGTGATGGCCATCCACGACGTGGGCGCGGGCGGCATCAGCAACGCATTCCCCGAACTGGTGGACGGCGCTGGCAAGGGCGCCACCTTTGACATGCGCAAGGTGCCGCTGGAAGAAACCGGCCTGGCGCCCAAAGAGATCTGGTGCAACGAAAGCCAGGAACGTTATGTGCTGGCCATCAACCCCGACCTGATGCCACTGTTTGTGCAGATGTGCGAACGTGAACGCTGCCCCTACGCCGTGGTGGGCGTGGCCACCGACGAACGTGAACTGGTGCTGGAAGACGGCCCGGGCGGCGAACGTGTCATCGCCATGCCCATGGACGTGCTGCTGGGCAAACCACCCAAGATGCAGCGTGATGTGTTGCGTGTGGCACGCACCGAGGCCGCGCTCAACCTGACCGGTGTGCCGCTGGCGCGCGTGGCGCTGGACGTGCTGCGCCACCCCACGGTGGCTAGCAAGCGCTTCCTGGTGACCATCGGCGACCGCACCGTGGGTGGACTGACCCACCGTGACCAGATGGTGGGCCCCTGGCAGGTGCCGGTGGCCGATTGCGCCGTATCGCTGGCCGACTTTGCGGGCTTCCGGGGCGAAGCCATGGCCATGGGCGAACGCACGCCGCTGGCGGCGATCAACGGCCCGGCCAGTGGCCGCATGGCGGTGGGCGAGGCCATCACCAACTTGCTGGCCGCGCCCATCGAGCTGGCGCGTGTGAAGCTCAGCGCCAACTGGATGGCCGCCTGCGGCGAGCCGGGTGAAGACGCAGCGCTCTTTGACACCGTCAAGGCCGTGGGCATGGAACTGTGCCCGGCGCTGGGCATCGGCATCCCGGTGGGCAAGGATTCGCTGTCGATGCGCACGCGCTGGCAAGACGGCGCGGTGGGCAGGCAGGTCACGGCGCCGGTGTCGCTCATCGTCACCGCTTTCGCCACGCTGGATGACGTGCGCGGCACACTCACGCCGCATTTGCAGCCGGGCGACACCACGCTGATCCTCATCGACCTGGGCTGCGGCAAGAACCGCCTGGGCGGCAGCATGCTGGCGCAGGTGTTGGCGCAGTTTGGCGACGAGGTTCCGGACCTGGACGACGCCGGCCAAGTCAAGGCCCTGGTGGCCGCCATCAACACACTGCGCAGCCAGGGCCACCTGCTGGCCTACCATGACCGCAGCGACGGCGGCCTGTGGGCCACGGTGTGTGAAATGGCCTTTGCCGGCCGCCTGGGGGTGAGCCTGAACGTGGACATCCTGGTCACGCAAGGCGACGGCATATCCGACAGCCGCGCCGACTTCGGCGACACCAAGAACTGGGCCACGCAGGTGGGCGAGCGCCGCAACGGGCTGACGCTGCAGGCGCTGTTCAATGAAGAGCTGGGTGTGGTCATCCAGGTGCCCACAGCCGTGCGCGACGAGGTCATGGCCACGCTGCGCGAGCAAGGCCTGAGCCGCCACGCCCACGTCATCGGCAAACCCAACGACCGCGGCACTGTGGAGGTGTGGCGCGACGCCAAAAGCCAGTTCAGCGCGCCGCTGCAAACCCTGCAGCAGCAGTGGGACGAGGTGAGCTGGCGCATCAGCCGCCAGCGCGACAACCCCGCCTGCGCCGACGCTGAACACGCTGCGGCCGGTGACCCGGCCGATGCCGGCCTGCATCTGCACCTGGGCTTTGACCCGGCCGAGGACGTGGCCGCGCCCTACCTGAACCTGAAGCGCCCGGCCATGGCCATCTTGCGTGAGCAAGGGGTCAACTCGCACCTGGAGATGAGCTACGCCATGGCCCAGGCCGGCTTTGACACCTTCGATGTGCACATGACCGACCTGCAGACCGGCCGCGCCCGCCTGGACCAGTTTCAGGGCCTGGTGGCGTGCGGCGGCTTCAGCTACGGCGACACGCTGGGCGCGGGCGAAGGCTGGGCGCGCAGCGTGCTCTTCAACCCGGCGCTGGCGGCACAGTTTGCGGCCTTCTTCAACCGGCCCGACACGCTGGCGCTGGGGGTGTGCAATGGCTGCCAGATGTTTGCGGCGTTGTCGCCCATCATCCCCGGCGCCCAGGACTGGCCGCGTTTCACGCGCAACCAGAGCGAGCAGTTCGAGGCGCGCCTTTCGCTGGTGGAAGTGCTGCAAAGCCCCAGTGTGTTTTTCACCGGCATGGCCGGCAGCCGGCTGCCGATCGTGGTGTCGCATGGCGAAGGTTTTGCCAACTTCTCGCAGCGCGGCGACGCCAGCGCCGTGCATGCCGCCATGCGTTTTGTCAACGGCGCCGGCCAGCCCACCGAGGCCTACCCGTACAACCCCAACGGCAGCCCGGGCGGCCTGACGGCGGTGACCACGGCCGACGGCCGTTTTACCGCGCTGATGCCGCACCCCGAGCGCGTGTTGCGCAACGTGCAGATGAGCTGGACATCGGGCGAGCACAGCGCGCGCAGCCCGTGGCAACGCATGTTCGGCAACGCACGGCACTGGCTGCGCTGAGACAGCGCCGAGCGGCCACCTGCATGGCCGCGAGTGGCGGTCGTTGGCTCCCGGGCCTGCAGCCCTGGGCTGAGAATGCCACGCCGGGCCTGCCCATCAGGCCCACCACGGGAGACCTGCATGACAACTCTTCTTGCGGCGCGGGCCTTGGGCCTGGTGTCTTGCCTGGCCCTGGCCAGCACGCTGGCCAGCGCGGCCGAGCCGGGTGCCATCGACGCCGAGATCCGGCGCGCCATGGCCGCCGCACAGGTCAAGGGCCTGGCCGTGGCCGTGGTGGAAGACGGCCGCGTGACCCACGTGCAGGCCTTCGGCCAGCGCAACGACCGGGGCGAGCCGCTGCAGCCGCAAACCGTGATGTACGGCGCGTCACTCACCAAGGCCGTATTTGCCTACACCGTGCTGCAACTGGTGGACGAAGGCCGCATCGACCTGGACACGTCCATTGCCAAGTACCTGCCGCAGCCGCTGCCCAGTTACCCGAATGACCGCCGCTACGCGCCCTGGCACCACCTGCAGGGTGACGAACGCTGGCGCCAACTCACACCCCGCATCCTGCTCAGCCACCGCGCCGGCTTTGCCAACTTTGCGTTTGTCGAGCCCGACGGCCGGCTGCGCTTTCACTTTGACCCCGGCACACGTTACGCGTACTCGGGTGAAGGCTTCATCCTGCTGCAGTTTGTGCTGGAGCAAGGGCTGCAACTGGACATGGGGCAAGAGATGCAGCGCCGCGTGTTTGACCGCTTCGGCATGCGCAACACCAGCATGATGTGGCGCGCAGACTTTGCCAACAACCTGGCCGACGGCTACACCGCAGCGGGCAAGTTGGAGCCGCACGACGAGCGCAGCAAGGTGCGCGCGGCCGGGTCCATGGACACCACCATCGAAGACTTCGCCAAGTTCGCCGCCGGCTTGATGCGTGGCGAGGGGCTGTCGGCCAAGTCGCGTGCCGAGTTCGCCCGTGCGCAGTGGCCCATCACCGGCGCCCACCAGTTCCCCAGCCTGGCACCCGAGTTGCCACCCGCGCAGCGGCGTGCCGATCTGGCGGCGGGCCTGGGCGTCATTGTTTTTGATGGCCCGCAGGGCCCGGCCTTCTTCAAGGGCGGCCACAACGACAGCACCGGCAACACCTGGGTGTGCGTGGAAAAACGACGCAGTTGCGTGGTGCTGCTGGGCAACGACGTGCGGGCCGAAGCGCTGTACCCGGGCATCGTGAAATTCATCCTGGGCGAGACCGGCGCACCTTGGCGCTGGGAGTACGGGCCTTGAGCCGGCGATAGGGTGCGCCGGCCACGCATGGCTTGACACCCGGTGTCAGCTTTTTGTGGCACCGTGCTGGCATGCAATCGAGCCGACTGCTTGCCATCTTGCTGCGGCTGCAGACCCAGGGCCGTGTCTCGGCGGCGGTGCTGGCGCAGGCCTTTGAAGTCTCGGTGCGCACCATCTACCGCGACATTGACGCGCTCAGCGCAGCCGGGGTGCCCGTGTACGCTGAAAAGGGCCGCCACGGCGGCTTTGTGCTGCGTGGCGGCTACCGCACCCACCTGACCGGGCTCAACCGGCCCGAAGCCGAAAGCCTGTTTCTGGCCGGTGTGCCGGTGGCCGCCGCCCAGTTGGGTTTGGGCCCGGCACTGGACACCACCCGCATGAAGTTGCTGGCAGCCTTGCCCGACGCGGCACGGCAAGACGCCCAGCGCGTGGCCAGCCGGTTCCACATTGATCCGGTGGGCTGGTTCCAGGGGCCGGACGAACAGGCGCTGCTGCCCGAACTGGCCGCTGCCGTGTGGTCGCAGCGTTTGCTGCAAGTGCGTTACGACAGCTGGAAGGGTGTCGTAGAACGGCGTCTGGCGCCCTTGGGCCTGGTGCTCAAGGGCGGCCTTTGGTACCTGGTGGCGGCGGCCGGCGCGCAGCCACGCACCTACCGCGTGGCGTCCATTCAGTCCTTGCAGGTGCTGGACCTGCCCGGTGCCACGCCCGCACGTTTTGACCTGCAGCGTTACTGGGCCCGTTTTGCCAAGGACTACGAATCCCGCATGCAGGCGGGCCGGGCCCGTGTGCGCGTGCGCCCGGCGGGCTTGCGGCCACTGGCAAGGCTGGGCCACGCCATGGCGCAGGCCGTGGCGGCGGCGCCGCCTTGCAACCGTGCCGGCTGGCATGTGTTTGACATCCCCATTGAATCGGTGGACGTGGCCGTGGGGGAACTGCTGCGCCTGGGGCCTGACGTGCAGGCGGTGGGGCCGGCGCCGCTGCGCAGGGCACTGCGCAATGCAGTCCAGGCCTTGCATGCGGTATATGGCGGGGCGCAAAAGGCGGCATAAAGCTGACATCCGATGTCATGTTTTGCACCGCAGAGTGCGGCCTGTGGCAACCGGGCGCAAAGGCACTGCGCAAGGCGGCCCGCTGTCCCGCTCTGCATCGACACCAAAGGCCCGACCATGACTTCAGACCCTACCGATTTCAATCGCCGCGCGCTCTTGCAGATCACGGCCGGCTTTGCCGCTGCCGGTGGTGCGGCCATGCCCGCAGCGCATGCCGCTGCGCCGGCCAAGGCGGCGCCCCCCGTGCCCAACGGCAAGCCCGGCGACTTCAACTTCTTGAGCGGCGAATGGAAGATCAAGAACCGCCAGTTCAAGAGTGGCGGCATTGAAGAATTTGACGGTGAGGCCACCGTGCACGGCATCCTGGCCGGTGTGGGCAGCGTGGAAGAACTGCGCATCCCGTCGCGTGGTTTCAGCGGCATGGGCCTGCGGTTGCTGGACATCGAGCGCAGGCTGTGGGCTGACCACTGGGTCAACGCCAAGAGCGGTGTGCTCACGCCGCCGCCTTCTTGGGGCAGTTTCGTCGACGGCGTGGGGCTGTGGGACGCTGACGATGAAGACGCTGGCCGGGCCGTGATCGTGCGGGGCTGCTGGGACCAGATCACGGCTTCGTCTTGCCGCTGGTATCAGGCCAGTTCACACGATGGGGGCAAGACTTGGCAGAAGAGCTGGGAGATGCATTGGAACCGGGCGTGATCGTCCCTGGGGCCGAGGCCGGAGCCGAACGGTGGCTGTGCCTTGGCGTGGCGGTGGTCGCGGTCAAGCGGCCAAGCCGTCAAGCCGTGCCGTCTGAAAACCCGTCCACCAGGCGCTCGATCCAGTCCTGGTGGTCGTCTTCGCTGAGCATCAGCGCGCCCAGGGCTGCGTCGCCGCCCTTGTTCCATTCGGTGCTGGAATGCATG
>CAZUKT010000111.1:7931-10326 GCA_964620975.1 uncultured Rubrivivax sp.
TCCGCCAGTTGCTCGGCCAGCAGGCCCATGGCTATCAGTCGGGCTGCCACTTCGGGCACCTTGGGGTCGCGGAACACGGCGTAGTCGTGGTGCAGGCGTATGGCCAGGCACACCGTTTGCGACACGCCCCAGGAGCGTGCCATCAAGGCGCCGATGAGCGCGTGGTCGGTGTGCAGTTCGTCTTGTTCCACCTGCGTGAACGACCGTTCGGTTTCGCTGTTGCAGGCCTGCAAGACCTTGCCGTAGTTGCCAAAGCGCTGCATCAACAAGGGTATGCCCACGTCGCAAAACAGGCCATAGGTCTGCGCCACGTCCACATCCGCGCCGCGCAGCTTGCGTGCCAGCGTGGCCAGTGCCCATGAGCGTTTGCTCGATACGTCCCAGAAACGTGTGAGCTGTGGGCCGTCGGTGCGCAGCGTCTTGCGCATGACAAGGCCCGTGACCATGACGCCGATCTGCTTCAAGCCCAGCAGGCTCAGTGCCTGGCCCAGGGTTTCAATGCGGCGGCTGCCGTAGGCCGGTGAGTTGGCCAGCTTCAGCACGGCGGCGGTGAGCGCCACGTCACTGGCCACGCAGCGGGCAATGCGCTGCAGGTCGGGTTCTGGCCGCCGCATTTCTTGGCTCAGGTCCAGCAGGATCTGCGGCCGGGGCGGAATGCCCACGTCCATGACCAAGGCCTTGGCGCCGGGGTCGTCCAGGTGGCGTTCGGCTTCCAAGGCAGAAATGGCAACGGGCATGGTGCGTCCAGGTCGGCCTTGCCAAGGAGGCAAGCGCTCAGCAGGTTATCGGCCGCACGGCCCACCTCTGAAGCGCCGAAGTGTGGCCAGCCGCATCTGCCCTGGCACCGCCGGCTTCAGGGCCAACCGGCCAGCAGGGCGTAGCTGCGCAAGCGTGCCGCGTGGTCATGGATGGCGCTGGCCACAATCAACTCGTCGGCCTGCGTGGCGGCCAAGATTTGCTTGATCTGCAGCGGCACCTGCGTGGGCCCGCCCACGGCCGACACCGCCAGCATGCGCTGCACCTGGGCGCGTTCGGCGGGTGTCCACAGCGATTCGATGTCGTCCACCGGCGGCGGCAGCGGCCCGCGCACGCCACGCTGCATGCCCAGAAAACGCTGCTGGATGGAGGTGAAGTGCCAGGCCGCTTCTTCGTCGGTGGGCGCAGCCACCACGTTGACGGCCACCATGGCATGCGGCTTTGGCCAGCGCGTGCTGGGCCGGTAGGTGCTGCGGTAGATCTGCAGCGCCTGCATCAGCATGTCGGGCGCAAAGTGCGACGCAAAGGCAAACGGCAAGCCCAGGTGCGCGGCCAACTGCGCGCTGTACAGGCTGCTGCCCAGCAGCCAGATGGGCACCTGCGTGCCCTGGCCCGGAATGGCGCGCACCACCTGGCGTGGCTGCGCTTCGCCCAGATAGGCCTGCAGCTCCAGCACGTCCTGCGGGAAGCGGTCTTCGTCGGCGCCGGCCAGTGTGCGGCGCAGGGCGCGCATGGTGGGCTGGTCGGTGCCGGGGGCACGGCCCAGGCCCAGGTCAATGCGGCCGGGGTAGAGCGTGGCCAGGGTGCCAAACTGCTCAGCCACCACCAGCGGCGCGTGGTTGGGCAGCATGATGCCGCCACTGCCCACGCGGATGGTTTTGGTGCCGCCCGCGATGTGGCCAATGAGCACGGCCGTGGCGCTGCAGGCAAGGCCGTCCATGTTGTGGTGCTCGGCCAGCCAGAAGCGCTGGTAGCCGCAGGCTTCGGCGTGTTGGGCCAGGCTCAGGCTGTTTTGCAGGGCCTGGGCGGCGGTGCTGCCTTCGGCGATGGGTGCCAGGTCAAGAACGGAAAGGGAGGTCATGGTGCCGATGTTGCACCAGGCGGGCCGCCTTGCTCACGGGGCACGGCAAAGCCACACTTCGGCCGGCGCGTTTGAAAACAAAGTTGTTGGGGTGGTGGTGCTTGACCGAGCCGCCGCCTCATGCGGATGCGCTTGTTCAACCCGCTGTGGAAGGCGAAGAAATGGCCATCCAGACCCGCATCACCACACACAACGGGCCCTCACCGAAGGCGATCAACTGGAACGCCATTCTTGATGCGGCCAGATAGCGTGCGGCCTACGGCATCAATGACTGGCTCAACCTCGCCAAACTCGATGGCGGCACCCTGAATTCGGGCGTCGGCGTGTTGACCTCTGGCTGCTTCAATAGCGATCTGCAGACCTTGGCGGCCGAAATCAAAAGCCTGATTGAACCGGGGGCGCAGCGCGAAACTACCGACGGCGACGCGGCGGCGATCTCGCGCGCCATCGCTGTGCAGGTGGCTCGGGCATGGACGGGCCGGGCGGCGAGCCTGTGGTTTCTTGCGCCGCTGGGGTTTCCGACAGCGTTGGTTTTCCGGGCCCCTGCATGCCGCCAAT
>CAZUKT010000112.1:0-10303 GCA_964620975.1 uncultured Rubrivivax sp.
TGATCACTACGACAGGCGGTACTTTGGGTGCCGCGGCGATTGGAGGCGGTGAAATCGGTTTCGTTTGGGACCCGACTCCCGTGGACACACAAGCCGGTCCTTTTGTCGGGCTGGTGGGTGAGGCGGCATACGGTTTGGGTGGCGCCGCGTCCTTGACCTGGAGCGTGGCCAAGGGCATGCGGGGTGCGCAGAACGCCATCCCCGGGGTGACCGGGCGTCTGGTTGTTGGGGGGGGGGTGCAAGCCGCCCTCATCGCTGGCAACAGCTGGGTCCTCCAGACGTTCGTCTCCAACCTTCCCTGACCCCGGCGGCAGCCCAACTGCCTGCGGCCGCGTCGGCCGCTGCGGGCAGGCGGGGCTGCACCCATCGGCTGACTGTCTCTCTTCATCCAAACAGACTTCATCATGAACAAGCACAAGGTATTGACGGTGGTTTCGAACAGCACCACCGGCGCCGCGCCGGCCACCCACGGCACCCCGGGCCGCGCGAAGCGGCCTGTCGCCCGGGCGCCCCGCCGTTCGGCGCTGGGGCTGGCGCTGGTGGCCCTGCTGGGCATCGGCCCGATGACGCCGGCGCAGGCTGTGACGTGGACCTGGACCGGATTAGTACCCGGCATCTGGAGCAATCCCAACAATTGGCGTAACGGTTCCTCTCCTGGAGTACCTCAAAATTCCGACAACCTGATTTTCAACAACTCCGCTCGCCCCACCCAGGTGGTGGACATCAGCCCGTTTCTGAACAGCATCACGTTTGCTGCCGGCGCGGGCGCGTTCACCTTCAACCCATCCTCTTCGACGGTGGCATTGACGCACCTGGGCAACATCACCAACAACAGCGCCAATCTGCAGACCTTCAACGTCCCGCTGCTGGCCAATGGATCTGGCCAGCAGAACTGGGACGGCGGCACTGCAGGCATGGTCCTCAGCAATGCCTGGCTGACCGAGGCGCCGGCGTACAACAACGTACTGGCGCTGATCAGCAAGGTGGCGCTGACCTATGGTGACGCGGTGCTCGGTGGGGAGGCCACCGCCACCTCCCTTCTTCACGTCCTGGCCGGCAGTTCGGCCACCACAGGCGCGCTGACGCTGGGGCGCGACTACGGCAGCCAGGGCACGGTGCGGGTCGATGGCACGGCCTCCAAACTGACGAGCACGGGCGACTTGGTGATTGGCGCAAGCGGTATCGGCATACTCACCGTGCAGAACAGCAGTTCGGCCATCGCCAGCACCACACTGACGCTGGGGCGTGACTTCGGCAGCCAGGGCACGGTGCTGGTCGACGGCGCGGCTTCCCAACTGAAGAGCACGGGCGACCTGGTGATCGGCCACGCCAGCACCGGCACGCTCACCGTGCAAAACGGTGGCGTCCTGAACAGCGGCAACACCTTCATCGGCAAAGTGCTGGGCGGCGACGGCCTGGCCGTGGTCTCGGGGCCGACCGCCAAATGGCTGAGCACCGGCAACCTGAACATCGGCGACGCGGGCGTAGGCAGCCTGCGGGTCGAGGCCGGGGGTACGGTGAACGCCGTAGGCGCCGCGTTCGGCAGCCTGGACGGCAGCGCCGGCACGGCCACGGTGACGGGTGCCAACTCGAGCTGGGTGCTCGGTGGCGACTTGAAGATCGGCAGCGTGGGCCAAGGCACGCTCTTCATCGAGGCTGGTGGCCGGGTCAGCAACAGCCAGGCCACGGTGGGCCAGGTTGGCGATGCCGGCAATTCCATGGTGCTGGTCACCGGTGCCGGTTCGCAATGGCAAAACAGCGGCAGCCTGGTCATCCACAGCGGTAGCCTGGAACTGGCTGCCGGCGGCGTGGTCAGCGCCACGAATTATGTGTTTGGCCAGCCCGCAGGCAGTGCCGCGCTGGTGACGCTGGATGGCGCAGGATCCACCTTGACCGTCACCAACACGCTGCACATCGGCAGCCTTCCCGGCACGACCAGCTTGAACGCCGGTGCGGCCACCGTGAACCTAGGCAAGGGCGCCACGATCAACACCGGGTCCCAACTGGTCATCGGCAACGGCGGTGTGCTGAACCTCAATGGCGGCACCCTCATTACCGGCTGGTCGCTCAATGAAGGGCAAGTCAACTGGAACACGGGAACGGTGCAGTTCCAGGGCTCGGTGGCCAGCGGCTCGGGGATCCTGGATCACAGCGTCGGCCTGGGCCCGGACATGAACATGGTCGTCCAGGGCGAGTTGACCATCTTTGCCGGTGACGGCCTGAGCCTGAATGGCGGTCAGGTCCAAACCAACTCGCTGATCCTGGCGGGCGATTTGTCCGTCGGGAGCTTCAGCCAGTTCAGCGCGGGCGCCGGTGGCATCAGCAATACCGGCTCCGTGCTACTGGCAGGCGGCACGCTCAGCAGCGACGGCGCGATGTGGAATGCGAACTACCTGGCGGGCTACGGGGTCATCGCCGGTACCGGCGGCTTCAGCAACACCGGCTTGTTGCAGCAGTTTGGCGGCAGCCTGAACCTGGCGGCGAAGGGCAGCAACGTGAATACCGGCAACTGGGTGATGCAGGACGGCCGCGGGCTGCAACTGACCGGCGGCGACCTGCTCAACGCCGGTGTCATGAGCCTGAACGGCGACACCGTTTCCGGCACCGCCACGCTGGTGAACGGCAGCACCGGCACCCTGTCCGGCCGCGGCGCCATCACCAGCATGTTCCAGAACGACGGCCGTCTGACGGTGGACGCCGGCCTGTTCAGAATCGACAGGGCCTTCGCCAGCACCGGTCAGATCCTGCTGAGCTCGGCGGCCGCCACCCTGTCTGGCAACACCGTGAGCAACAGCGGCCGCATCTACGGCCAGGGCCAGGTCAACAACGCCATCGTCAACACCGGCACGGTGGCCGCCGTCGGCGGCATGCTGACCCTGGCAGGCCATCTGACCAACAACGGCATCGTCAGCGCCGGCACCGGTGCCACCGTGCTGGTGAATCAAGGCCTGGCGGTGAACACCGGCAAGATCCAACTGGCGGGTGGCACCTTCGACAACAACGGCAAGCCGATGACCAACCAAGTCGGCGCCGTCATCAACGGCTTCGGCACGCTGAGCGGCGGCCTGTTGACCAACAAGGGCCAGGTCCAGCTCAGCGGCGGCAGTTCCACGGTCAACGCCGATGTGCTCAGCACGAGCGCCAGCCGAATCATCCTTTCGGGCAACAGCAACACGACCTTCTACGGCAATGTGGATGTGCAAGCGGGCGCCGAGCTGCGCGTTTCCACCGGCTCGGTGGCGACCTTCTTCGGCACGGTTCAGCAGCGCACCGGTTCCCTGTTCACCGGCAACGGCGCCAAGCGGTTTGAAGGCACGCTGTCGGTGGGCGCTTCGCCGGGCCTGGGTACCGACGAGGGCGACGTCGAATTCGGCAACGCCAGCGCCTACCTGGCCGAGATCGGCGGCACCACCGCGTGCACCCTGCGGTGCGGCACCGACGAAGCGTTCAAGCACAGCAGCTACGACAAGTACATCGTCGCAGGCAATCTGAGCCTGAACGGCACACTCAAGCTCGTATCGTGGAATGGCTTTACGGGCTCGGCTGGCCAGAGCTTCGACCTGCTGGACTGGGGCGCGGTGAGCGGCACTTTTGCCAACATCGATGCCACCGGTTTCCAATTGGCCGCAGGTACCCAGCTGGATTACAGCCAGCTCTACACCAGCGGCGTCATTTCGGTGACGGTGGCTGCGGTGCCCGAACCCGGCACCTACGCCCTGTTCCTCGGCGGCCTGCTCACACTCGGCTGCCTGGCTCGACGCCGACTGAATGCCGCTGCCGGGTGACGGCTAGGGCCTGGTGCCGCTTGGCCGCCGCCGCTTGCAGTGGCGGCGGCATGCGCGGCCCGTCCCTTTGCTTGGCCGCCCGCCAGCCTCAGCACTTCAGCGCCCCGAACCCGTCGTCGGTGCGCCCAGTTCAGACGCCTTCACTTGCAAGCGGGCCGCCTGGCAAGGCGGGGGCTCCAAGGGGACTGGTGGACAGACTTGCGCCATGACCCCCAGGTTCTATGTGGCATGGAAAGTCAGCCGTGGTGGCGGCGCCATCATGGGGTGTGGGCCTAGCAGCCAGCAGTTTTCGGGCCGGGCGGCGGGCCGGAAGTCATCGGTGTCTGGAGCGTGGAACACGGCCTTGCTGTCGCGGCCGTCTGCGCGGCCGGGCCCGGCTGGGCTACAACGCCGCCGGGCCTGCCACCGGCAGCGCACCAGCGCGGCTGCGCCACGCCTGCAAGCCAACCACCACGCCGCCCAGCACCCACAGCACCACCGGCAGCCACGGCAGCAGCGGCGCCACGGCGGCGTTTTTGGGCAGGCCTGCAAGCACCACACCGATGCGCACCAATGCCGCCAGTGAAAGCATGGCAAACATGGTGCCCAGGGCCAGCCCTTCTCGCCCGCTGCGCCCCAGTTCAGCCGCCGACGTGAACACCGCCAGCAGCATGCAGCCCCACGCGGCACCCGCCCCCAGTTGGGCGGCAAGCACGCCGGGCAGGGCCCCGGCCTGCGCCGCCCACACGGCGCTGCCCGCGCCACACAGCGCCGCAGCGGCCATCACCGGCAAGGCGCCAAAGCGTTTGCACAGGGCGCCGCCAGGCAGCATCACCAGGCCGAAGGCGACCCAGAAGGTCGGCATCAACCACTGCAGATCGGCCGGTGCAACAAACCGCAGGTACAGGGCTGCGGCGTTGAGCGAGAAGTGGGTCTGGAATGCGGTGGCCAGCAACAAAATGCCCAGCATCCAGCCGGCATGGTGGGCGCTGTGCAGCACCTGGGGCGTTTGCGCTTGAGGCGGCTGTTGCCGCTGCGGCGCAGGCTTGATGGGCACGGGCGTGCCCGGTGTTGCCGGTGTTGCCGGTGTTGCCGATGTTGCCGATGTTGCCGATGTTGCGGTGTGCGCCGCCTGCTGTGCAAGATGCCGTTCAAGCCACACGAGCCCAGCCGTGGTGGCCAGCAACACCACGCTGGCCAACGCAAACGGCAGCCGCGCATCCACGTTTTTCAGCACCACACCCAGGTAGGGCGCCACGGCGCCGCCGGCGGCCAGGCCAAAGAGCGTGAGCGACGTCAAGAACGGCAGCGCCGGGCGCGCGGCGTACTTGCCCAGCAGCACCCACGGCGGCGCGCGCAATGCCGACGAGGTGGTGGTCCAGATCAGCACCAGCACCAGCCCGACGGCGGGTGCCGCAGCGCCCAGCCCCTTGATGTGGGGCAACAGCAAAAACGCGGTGCACGACACCGCCGTCCAGCCCACGATGAGCGGCCCGAAACGCCCCAGCGTGCGCTGCACACGGTCGGCAAAGACACCGGTGGCCACGTCGGCGGCCATGAACACAAGTTGGTCCAGCAGCAGGATCCAGGGTGTCCAGGCCACGGGCAGGCCGGCCGATTCAAGCAGCCGGGGCAGGTAGATGACGTAGATCGTCCAGGTGGTGACAAACAGGAACTGCACCACCGCGATGTAGATCGCGGCGCCGACCGGCACGGGGGGGCGAGGGCTGCTGCTCATGGGGGGCCTTTGCGGCTGCGGACATAGCGGGGCGCTGGCCCCAAGCCCGCTGCAAAGCCGCGAGGGTAACCATGTTCCGGGCCGCCAGCCTGCGGCCCGCCACGGGCGGCTGTGCGGTGGTCCCATTGCTGGCTTGGCCAATAGTTTGGTTGTCCCGCTCGCACAGGAGCGGCAGTGCAAGCTCAACGCTCACCAGCACAGCCAACTTCTCCATTCACGACGCACACGGTGTCTGCGCCGTGGACACGCGCAAAGCCACCATCCTGCCGTCGTCTTCTGTGGCGCACGAGGGCTTTCTGGACAAGAGCCGGTCCAGCGTCGAAAAGGCCTTGTACCGGGGCGACCCGGTGTTTGCCTTGGGCCAACTGCGGCGCGGCTTGCCACCACTGGCCGGGGTGCCCGATGCGCCATGCCAACTGGTGACAGCTGGGGTGGCTATCGACGTCGCGTGAGTGCCGTCGTGCGATTGGCTTGGGGGCTGCGCGTGCGGGTGTGCAGCCCTTGCCACGCAGAAGTGCTGGCGCCTCGCTTCGCCTTGTGGTGCGTTGCGCTCGCGAACAAGACGATTCGAGACGATTTATGACAGTGCTGTCACAAAGGCGGTTTTGGCCTGCGCAGGCCGGCACTTGTGGCTCAGCCGCAGTGCCCCATGGCATACGATGGCCCGACCGGCCTGGCCGTGGCAAACCGCCTCGCTCCCCCCTGATGTCCGATCCCGTGGTGCTCATCGTCGACGACGATGCCGAGTTGTCGGCCATGCTGGTGCGGCTGCTGCAGGGTGAAGGCTGGACGGCCCACGCAGCCTACAGTGCTGCGCAGGCTGAAGCAGCTTTTGTGGCGCAGGGCCTGCCCGATGTGGTGCTGCTGGACGTGATGCTGCCAGACGCCAGCGGCATGGACCTGTGCCGCCGCTGGCGCCACGCGCACCCCGGTCTGGGTATCCTGATGCTGACGGCGCGCGGCGACCCGTTTGACCGCGTGCTGGGCCTGGAACTGGGCGCCGACGACTACCTTGCCAAACCATTTGAAAAGCGCGAGCTGGTGGCGCGGCTGCGTGCCTTGCTGCGGCGCCAGATGCCGCTGCCTGCGGCGCCTGCGACGCAGTGGCAGTTCGGCAGCCTGACGGTGCATCTGATCCGCCGCGAAGTGCGGGTCGATGGCCAGGCCATCGCCTTGACCAGCATCGAATTCAAGCTGCTGATTGAGCTGCTGCGCGTGCCGGGCCAGGCGGTGTCGCGCCAGCAGCTGAGTGACGCCGTGCAGGCCAGTGCCTACCGGCCGCTGGACCGCACGGTGGATGTGCAGGTGGGCCGTCTGCGCCGCCGCCTGGCGCAGGCCATGCCAGGTTGCCGATGGATAGAGACCGTTCGCGGCGAGGGCTACGCCTTTGTGCCCCGCGTTGCAGCGCCGCAGTCGGGCGCAGTGGATGATCCCGCGGCGCTTTGATTCACTGCTGCTGCGCCTGCTGCTGGCGCAGGCGGTGCTGTTTGCCTGCGCGCTGGTGATCTTTGGCGCCCTGCTGGTCGTCGAGCGCAACCGGCTGGTGGCGCCGCAGTACGCCGCCCTGTGGGCACCACAAATCGTGTCGGCCCTGCACGATCCAACGGCAGTGGCACGGCCCGCCTTCGGGCTCAGTTCGGGCATTCGGCGGCACGACGCCTTGCCAGCGGGCTTGACCATGCCGGTGAGTTTCATGCCGGCGGCTGTCGACTTCATTGACGGGCTGGCCGCACATGGCATCACGGTCCACGACCTCAGGCTCGACCGCATCGACGGCCACCCTGCTTTGTGGATGCACGTGCAGATGGCAGGCACCGCACCCGCCTGGCTCAGCGGTTATGGGCCGTCGATGCTGCCGCAATGGTCGTGGCGCTTCACGGTGGGCGTGGCCTTGCTGTTGATGGTGATTGCAGGGGTGAGCTGGGACTTTGCGCGCCGCGTGACACGCCCGCTGGCACAACTGCGCCTACACATGCAAGCCCACGCGCACACCGGCACGCAGCCCGGCGACGCCATCGCGCCCATGCAGGCCCGCCCGGGGCCCCCCGAGCTGAACGAAATCGACGCTGCCTACCGCCTGTTGGCGCAACGTCTGCAGCGCAATGAACGTGAGCGCGCGCTGCTGCTGGCCGGTGTGTCACACGATTTGCGCAGCCCGTTGAGCCGCATCCGCTTGGCCGCCGAGATGCTGCCCGAGTCGGCCGAGAACATGACCGGCGTCGCGTCCATCACACGCAATGTGGACCATGCCGACAGGCTCACCGCCAGCTTCCTGGAGTTTGTGCGCACCGGCGCTGTTGAACTCGGCGAGAGCGTGGACCTGGCCCAGGCGGCGCGTCAGGCGGTGGCCCGCCTGGAGCGCCCCGCAAAGGAGTTGCAGGCCCGCGCACCCGACACGCTGTGGCTGCACCGTGCACACGGCCTGCTGGTGGAGCGGCTGATCGTCAACCTGATCGACAACGCGCTGAAACACGGCCGTGCGCCGGTGCACGTGGTGGTTGAACGCGACGGCGAGACTGCCACGCTGACCGTTTCGGATGCCGGCCCCGGCTTGCCCCAGGAAGGCGCCGCACGCTTGATGGAGGCCTTTGCGCGTGGCGACGCAAGCCGCGCTGTGCCGGGCTTTGGCCTGGGCCTGGCCATTGCACAGCAGATCGTGGTGCGCCTGCACGGTGAGCTGTCGTTTGCGCAGCATGGCGCGCGCCACCAGGTCAGCGTCAGCCTGCCCTTGCACCGATAGGCCTGGCCCGGCCCGGCCCGGCCCGGCCCGGCCAATTGCGACGGCGGTGTCGCAATTCGTCGTGCAACGTCGCGCCGCTGCGCGGCCCCAAGCACCAACATCGTCGGCAGTCGCAAGGCAAACCACAACGCGGTGGTTTTGCAACTCCCTGCGATCTTCCACAACACCGAGGAAACCCCGATGAAACCCTTTCAACACTTGTTGCGTGTCCGCGCGCTGACTGCTGCTGCCCTGATGGCCCTGACCTGCGCCGGTGCCCAGGCCGGCTTGGTGGTGCAGCAATTTCAGTTTGGCGGCGCCGCTGGTGACGTCAGCATTGCCAAGCTGAACGCGGCCATTGCCAAGGGCACTGCGCCGACCCTGTCCACCACCGCCGAGCTCATCAACTACACCGACCGCAACGATGCATCTGCAGGCTTCACGGGTGACCGCTTCGCCGGCGACCAGGCCTGGCCGATGTCTGGCATTTTTGGGCAGGACGCGCCGCAAAACACCGAATTTGGCGCGCGCATCCTGGCCGATGTGCTGATCACCACTGCCGGCGACTACACCTTTGGCCTCAACGGCGACGACGGTGTGCAACTGATCATTGACGGGGTGATCCTGTTCACCCGTGACACGATCAGCACGGCCAAGGACCACCTCGGGATCTTGACCCTGGATGCAGGCCGCCACCGTGTGGACGTGCGCTACTTTGAACACAACGGTGCGGCCGACCTGGAGTTCTTCGCTGCCAGCGGCCGCCAAGGCAGCTTCAACGGCAACTTTCGTCTGGTCGGCGACACCGCCAATGGCGGCCTCGCCGCCTCAGCGGTGCCAGAACCCGGCTCGCTGGCCCTGAGCGGGCTGGCGCTGGCCGGCCTGGGCTGGACACGCCGCAAGAAGGTCTGACCCCGAGTCCGGTCGAGCGCAGGGCCGGCTTGCCCTGTGCGGCCGGCTCTGGCCGGCTCTGGCCGGCAACTCGCTGGCTGCACTGTCAACCCGAGTGGATTCGAGCCACCCGATGACAATGTGCCAATGAGACCCTTTGACGACCCCACGCACGACCGTGAAGTCGGCCAACGCCGCACTTCACAAACAAGCACACGCGACACCACGCGCATCGACGACACGCGCATCGACGCCGTGCGCCCGCTCATCACGCCAGCGTTGCTGATGGAAAAGTGGCCCGTCTCCGAGGCCACGCTGGCGCTGGTGGAACGCAGCCGCGAGGCCATTGCCCGCGTGCTGCATGGCGGCGACGACCGGCTCATCGTGGTGGTGGGGCCGTGTTCCATCCATGACCACGGCCAGGCCCTGCAGTACGCCGCCTTGCTGAAGGCTGCGGCCGAGCCGCTGGCCGACGCGCTGCTGGTGGTGATGCGCACCTACTTTGAAAAACCCCGCACCACGGTGGGCTGGAAGGGTTACATCAACGACCCGCACCTGGACGGCAGCTTTGCCATCAACGAAGGGCTGGAGCGCGCACGCCGCTTGCTGCTGCACATCGTGGACAGCGGCATGCCCGTGGGCACCGAGTTTCTGGACCTGCTGAGCCCGCAGTTCATCAGCGACCTCATCGCCTGGGGTGCCATTGGCGCACGCACCACCGAAAGCCAGAGCCACCGGCAACTGGCGTCGGGGCTGAGCTGCCCGGTGGGCTTCAAGAACGGCACCGACGGCAGCCTGAAGGTGGCGGCCGACGCGGTGGTGGCGGCTGCGGCGCCGCATGCCTTCATGGGCATGACCAAGATGGGCCAGGCGGCAATCTTTGAAACCCGTGGCAATGCCGACTGCCACGTCATCTTGCGGGGTGGCAAAGCGCCCAACTACAGCGCGGCCGACGTGGACGCGGCCTGCGCCGCGCTGCGGCTGGCGGGCTTGGCCGAGCAGGTGATGGTGGACGTGTCACACGCCAACAGCGCCAAGCAGCACCGCCGGCAGATCGATGTGGCGGCCGACATTGCGCAGCGCCTGGCGGCCGGTGAAAGGCGCATCGTGGGCCTGATGATCGAAAGCCACCTGCAAGAAGGCCGGCAAGACCTGACGCCGGGCCAGCCGCTACGCCCGGGTGTGTCCATC
>CAZUKT010000113.1:0-10277 GCA_964620975.1 uncultured Rubrivivax sp.
GCGCCAAGCCAGGCATGGACGTGGTCCGTTCCAAGTAGATCTGCGTTCGGGCCCCCGGGCCCGCACGGCTAGCGACGGCACGCCCAGCTCAGCGCCCCGCCAGCGCCGGGCTCGCTGCGGGCGACGGCCTGCGCTGTGCGGGGCCGCCGGGCGGTACTGAAGCGCGACCGTGCAGCGCGGGAATGCAGCGCTGCAGTACCGATCAGCAGACGCGCGTCAAAACCGCACGCCGTTGCGCCCGCCGTGCTTGGCGGCGTACAGCATCTGGTCGGCCAGGGCCAGCAACGCGCGCGCGTCGGGCATGGTGGTCAGCAGTTGCGCCACGCCCAGCGACGCCGTTTGCTGGTGCTGCACACGTTCAGCCCCGTCTGCGCCGCCGGCGGGCAGCAAAAACAGCTCGGCGGCCACCGCCGCACGCATGCGTTCGGCCAGCGCGGCGGCGGTGCCCAGCTCGGTCTCGGGCAGCACCACGGCAAATTCTTCGCCACCCATGCGGCCCAGGATGTCGCAACCCCGCAGTTGTGCCTTCACGGCTGTGGCCACAGCACGCAGCACCACATCGCCGCCGTTGTGGCCAAACTGGTCATTCACCTGCTTGAAGTGGTCCAGGTCCAGGCACACCAGGCACAGCGGCCGGCTGGTGCGGTGGGCGCGGCGAATCTCGCGCTCCAGCGCTTCCAGCAAGTAGCGTTTGGTAAACACCTCGGTGCCTTCGTCCACCGTGGCCATGCGGTAGATGCGGTCGTGCAGCAGCGCGTCCAGGCTCTGGCGCTCGTAGAACTTCAGCGCCATGTGGCCCAGGCGAATCACGTCGCCGTCTCGCAGCACGGTGGGCGTGGCAATGCGCATGCTGTTGACGTGCGTGCCGTTGGCCGAGCCCCGTTCGAGCAGCACAAAGTGTTCACCTTGCTGCTGCACTTCGGCGTGGCAGCGGCTGACGCTGGGGCTTTCGATGCAGATCTCGCATTCGGGCGACCGGCCCAGCACCATGCGTGGGCCCGACAGCGCAAAACGCTTGCCCGCGTCGTCACCGCTGTACAGGATCAGGCAGGCGTGCGGCTGGCCGGCTTCGGCCAGCGCGTGAGCCACGGTGTCGCCATGCTTGAGCCGCATCGTCGATGGTTCCCAAGGCTCGGGCAGGCGGGCCTTGGGCGGCGGCGGCGTGGGTGCAGCGGCGGACATGGGCAACCGGTCTCCTGGGGCCAGGCGCAGCCGAAGTTGGCCGCAGCAGTTACGGCCTTATCGGCTGCGCACCGATGCACTTGATGCGTCTTGCGTGCCGCAGTTGACATCGCGCCGCAGGGCAGGCCCGCACGGCCCTGCCGATGCGAACTGGTCTCGAACTGACCGCCGCCGGGTAAACTGCACAGAATTCTGTCACCCCAACTTCCAGGAGCCCACATGGGTTTTTCAGCGAGCGACGTGGTGCCATTTACGCAGGCACGTGCCAGGCTTTCCGAGCTGGCAGACATGGTCAAGGGCGGCGCCGAGAAGATCATCACCAAGAACGGTGAAAGCTATGTGGCGCTGATCGACGCCGACCGGCTGGACTACTACCACCGCCTGGAGCGTGAGCGCATTCACCTGCTGCTGATCGACGATGCACGACGTGGCCTGGCAGACATCGTGGCCGGCCGCACCGTTGAGGCTGACGGCGCCATCGGCCAGCTTCAGCAGCGCCGCGCAGCAGCCGCCAAGTCGTCCAGCCCGGCAAACCCTGCCAAGCGCGCGACCAAGAAGCGTGGCTGAGCACTTGTACAGGGTCGAGCTGACCGCGAGTTTTCTGGAGCGGCTGGACACCATCGAGGCGTTCTTGGTGGAAGCGGACGCGGGCTTTGCTTTTGATGAGCTGCTGGCCGAGCTGCGCGCCACCGTCATCCCCAACCTGCGTCGCTTCCCGCGCATGGGCCGGCGGTACTTGGCCAAACCGCCCCAGTCGGCCGAGGCGCTGGCGCAGTTGGCTGCGCTGCCACCCGGCGCACCGGATGCGTTGCGCGAGTACCTGCATGGCGACTACCTGATGCTCTACACGGTGGTGGATGCGTCCCCGGGGGCCAACGCCTGCGTGTATTTGCTGTCGATTCGACATCACCGCCAACTTTCGTTTGACTTCGCGCGGCTGTGGCGGGGCACCACCCCGTCAGATCAGCGCTGAGCCCGTATGTCCTACCCATATCAAGCCCTCACCCAGCGCGTGGACGCCTGGAGGGCGTCGAACCACCCCTGCGACGACTTCCCCGCGATTCGCGAGATTCTGGAGTTCGCCACCGAAGACGGCGAACCAGGCCAGCTTCGCTATCTTCGGCGCGCGCAGTTCAGGGCCTTGGAGACCTACTGGTACCTCCGGCTGGTGCTCGGGACGCCCAAGGTGCCGGCACTGTACGAACGCCTCTTTGAAGACCTGCCCGATCGCTTGGACGCCATGGGTGTCAACGAGCGGCTCTTCAAGGAAGCGAAGTACGACTACGCCGCACTGATCAAGCGGGTCCGAGAAGATGACGCCTTCGTCCGTGAACTGGTGCTCACGATGGTGGTTTGACGCCCGGCGGCTGGCCTGCGCACGCTGGGCTACGCCGTGCCGTCGGTCAGTGCCTGCGCAGCCCGCAGCCGCCCCACTTCAATGCCGTTCCAGTTTTTCAGTGCCATGTCGCTCAGGCTGGCCAGCAGCGCTGCGCCCGCGTCGTCCAGCGCAAGCAGCCGCTGCAGCACGGCGGCCTGGGCCACTTCACAAGCGCGGGCGTTGTTGCCGTCGTCCATCTTGATGGCCACGCCCAGGCCGAGTTCGGGCAGGGCCGCGCAGTGCACGCCTTCAGCGCCCACCTTGCAGAACACACGCTCGCCAAAGTGCTGCATCACCCGCGTGTCAAAACGCCCGGTGCCCGACACCATGAAGGGTGCCGCCGCCACCGCCTGGCGCAGCCGGCGCGCGGCGTGCGCGTGGCCGCTGCTCAGGCCCACGCCGGTGGCCACACGCGCAAAGGCATGCGCCAGGTTCTGCAGCGGAACGGCATAGGTGGGGATGCTGCAGCCGTCGGTGCCCACGGCGGTGTGCGCCAGGTCGTAGCCGGTGGCGGCCTGCAAGGCCGCCGTCACCTCGCGCATCACCGGGTGGCCGGGCTTGACATAGCCGCGCAAGAAGGCGCGGCGGTCACCCCCCGCGTCTTCGGCCATCAGGCAGCCCAGGCAGACGAAGCCTGAGTGCTTGCCCGAGCAGTTGTTGTGCAGCGCGCTGGGCACCTGGCCTGCGGCGGCCATGGCCTTGATGGCGCCGTCAAAGTAGGGCCAGTGCGTGCCGCACTCCAGCGTGTCCACATCCACACCGGCCTTGGCCAGCATGGATGCCGCAGTCTGCGCGTGCACCGCTTCGCCGCCGTGGGAAGCGCAGGCCAGCGCCAGTTCTTCGTGGCTCAGGCCCCAGCGCTCGGCCGCGCCACTGGCCACCAGGGGCAGTGCCTGCAGCACCTTCACGGCCGAGCGCGGGAAGATGGGGCGGGTGATGTCGCCCAGCGCGGTGTGCACGGCGCCGCTGGCGTCAACGATGGCAATGGCGCCCCGGTGGGCCGACTCCACCGTGCCGCCACGCAGCGCTTCAACGAGTATGGGGTTGGATTGCATGCTGCGACTCTAGCCGCCCGTGGACGCACCCGCCGCAAGCCGCAACCCACCGCACGCCCGTGCACCGCGCGCGCAGGGTCGACGACGCGGCCAGCGTCCTGGTGGATGCCATCCGTGCCCTGCGCGCGCAGGGCAGAATCCCCCGCATGCCCCTGTCAGCCCTCTTGCTTGTGCTGCTGGCCGCCGTGCTGCACGCGAGCTGGAACATCGTTGCCAAACAGGCCGGTGGCGACCAGCGCTTTACCTTGCTCACCAGCCTGATGACCAGCGTGATCTGGCTGCCCGCCGGCCTGTGGTTTGGCTGGGACGAGGTGCCGCGCTGGGGCTGGGTCGAGTGGGGCGTCATCGCCGCCAGCGCGGTGGTGCACCTGCTGTACTTCAATTCACTGCTCACCGGCTACCGCGTGGCCGACCTCACGGTGGTCTATCCGCTGGCCCGCGGCAGCGGCCCGCTGATCACGGCCACCGTGGAGGTGGTGCTGCTGGGTGAGACGCTCACCGCGCTGGGCGGCCTGGGGGTGCTGGCGGTGTGTGGCGGCGTGTTTCTCATTGCCGGCGGGCCCGCGCTGTGGCGCCACGGGCACGACGCCGCCGCGCGTGACCGCACCAGGGCCGGCGTGCGCTGGGGCCTGATCACCGGCGCCTTGATTGCAGGCTACTCGGTGATCGACGGTGTCGCCATCAAGATGCTGGCCATCGGCCCGGTGGTCTTTGACTACGCCTGCAACGTGCTGCGCGTGCCGCTGCAACTGCCCACGCTGCTGGGGCAGCGCGCCGCGCTGGCGCAGGCCTGGCGCACGCAGTGGCGGCACGCGCTGGTGGTGGCCACGCTGGGGCCGCTGGCATACATCCTGGTGCTGTACGCGCTGCAACTGGCGCCACTGAGCCACGTGGCCCCGGCGCGAGAGGTGTCCATGCTGCTGGCGGCCGTGCTGGGGGGCCGTTTGCTGGGCGAAGGCGACCGCGCCTTGCGGCTGCTGGGTGCGGGCTGCATTGCTGGCGGCGTGATGGCCTTGGCCCTGGGTTGACGCTGGTGAGTACAGAACTCTGGGGCGTTGACTTCAGCAGCGCGCCCACGGCACGCAAAGCCATCGTGGTGGCACGCGGCCAGTTGCTGGGCCGTGTGCTGCGCCTGCAGCAGGTGCAAAGCCTGCCCAGCATGGCCGGGTTTGAAGCCCTGCTGGCCAGTGCCGGCCCGTGGCTGGCGGCGTTTGACTTTCCCTTTGGCCTGCCGCGTGCCTTTGTTGAAGCGCAGCAGTTGGGTGCCACGGCCGATGAAGTCATCACCACGCTGCGGCAGCGCTGCCCCACGCGGATGGCCTTCCGGGCTTTGGTGGACACCTGGGGCAACACGCGCCCCGCCGGCCAGCGGCTGCTGCATCGCGTGGCCGATGCCGCCATGCCGGGCATCAGTTCCACGAGCCCGCTGCAGACGCGGTATGTGCCCGTCGGCTTCATGTACTACGAAGGTTTTTCGCGCCTGGTGGCTGCCGGCGTGCATGCCCCCGGGCTGCGCCAGGGCGACACGCAGCGTGTGGCGCTGGAGGGCTACCCCGGTTTGCTGGCTTTTGAACTGATAGGCCGCCGGTCGTACAAAAACGACGACTCCAGCCAGCGGCTGCTGGCACGCAAGGACATCGTTGAAGCGCTGGAGCAAGGCCGCACACGCCTGGGCCTGCGCCTGAAGCTCACGCCCGCGCAGGCCGGTGACCTGGTGGCCGACGCCAGCGGCGACCGGCTCGACGCCGTGTTGTGCCTGATGCAGGCCGGCTGGGCGCACACGCAACCCCGCCACGGCCAGCCGGCCGATGTGGACGCGGTGGAAGGCTGGATCACCAGTGCTTGAAGCCGCGTGGGCGAAGTGACGGGCAAACGCGTGCGGCCCCCGCGCCGGCCGGCCGCGCCGGCCGTGCCTGCCGGGCCCACGCCCGAGACCTGGTTTGCGGCTCGCGGCTGGCAGCCGTTTGAGTTCCAGCGCGAGGTCTGGTCCGCGATGGCTGCCGGTGAAAGTGGCCTGCTGCACGCCACCACCGGCAGTGGCAAGACCTACGCCGTGTGGCTGGGCGCGTTGCTGCGGGCGCAGCCCGGTGCGGGCCTGCAAGTGCTGTGGCTGACGCCCATGCGTGCATTGGCCGCCGACACCACACGCGCGCTGCAGCAGCCGCTGGCAGACCTGGCGCCCCACTGGACGGTGGGCCAGCGCACCGGCGACACGCCCAGCGCCGAACGCGCGCGGCAAGACAAACGTTTGCCAGCGGCACTGGTCACCACCCCCGAGTCGCTGAGCCTGATGCTGACGCGAGAAGCGGCGCCACAAGACCTGGCCGGCGTGCACACGGTGATCGTGGACGAGTGGCATGAACTGATAGGCAACAAACGGGGTGTGCAGGTGCAACTGGCCGTGGCGCGGCTGCGGCGTTTCAACCCGCAACTGGTGGTGTGGGGCTTGTCGGCCACGCTGGGCAATTCGGCGCAGGCCATGCACACGCTGGTGGGCAGCGCACGCGGCACGCTGGTGCGGGGGCGGGTGGACAAGCCGCTGCTCATCGACACCCTGCTGCCTGCCGACCCCGGCCGCTTCAGCTGGGGCGGCCACCTGGGTGCGCAGATGCAGCAGCCGGTGGTGGACGAGATCGCGCGCAGCAGCACCACGCTGGTCTTTACCAACACACGCAGCCAGGCCGAGATCTGGTACCAGCTGCTGCTGACGGCGCGGCCCGATTGGGCGGGCCTGGTGGCGCTGCACCACGGCTCGCTGGACAAGGGCGTGCGTGAGTGGGTTGAAGCGGGTTTGAAAGAAGGGCGGCTGAAGGCCGTGGTGGCCACATCCAGCCTGGACCTGGGGGTGGACTTTTTGCCCGTGGAGCGGGTATTGCAACTGGGCAGCGCCAAGGGCGTGGCGCGGCTGCTGCAGCGCGCTGGCCGCAGCGGCCACGCGCCTAGCCGTGCCAGCCGCGTGACGCTGGTGCCCAACCACACGCTGGAACTGGTGGAAGCCGCCGCCGCACGCCGCGCCGCGCTGGCCGGGCGCGTGGAATCGCGCGTGTCACCCAGCAAACCGCTGGACGTGCTGGTGCAGCACCTTGTGACCGTGGCTTTGGGCGGTGGTTTTGCGGCCACGGCCGGCGATGGCGGCGATGGTGACGATGACGGCGGGCAAGCGGGCGAGCAAGCGGCCGGCAATGTGGCGACATGCGGCGCCGACACGATGTTTGAAGAAGTGCGCAGCGCACCCGCCTACGCCGCACTGACGCAGGGTGAATTCAACTGGGCGCTGGCCTTTGTGGCGCGTGGCGGCAGCAGCCTCACTGCCTACCCCGAATACCACCCCCAGGCCCGCTCACCCGACGAGGACCTCGCCCCCGACCGCGCCATTGCGCGCCGCCACCGGCTGCAGGTGGGCACCATCGTCAGCGACGCCAGCATGCAGGTCAAATGGGTCAGCGGCGGCAGCATTGGCACCATAGAAGAAGGCTTCATTTCGCGCCTGAACAAGGGCGACTGCTTTGTCTTTGCCGGCCGCGTGCTGGAGTACGTGCGCACGCACGACATGGTCGCCTACGTGCGTGTCGGCAACAAGAAGAAGGGTGTGGTGCCGGCGTGGGCGGGCGCAAGATGCCGCTGTCCAGCGAACTGGCGCAGGCGGTGCAGGCCTTGCTGGACGAAGCCGCGCAGGGCCGTTTTGATGGCCCTGAAATGCAAGCCGCCAAGCCCATGCTGGACGCCCAGGCGCGCCTGTCGCAACTGCCGCGCCTGGGCCGGCTGCTGGTGGAGCAGTGGCGCTCGCGTGAAGGCCACCACCTCTTCATTTACCCCTTCGCCGGCCGCAACGTGCACATGGGCCTGGCCCAGTTGCTGGCCTGGCGGCTGGCGCGGGCCGAGCCCAACACCTTTTCACTCAGCATCAACGACTACGGGCTGGAAATACTGGCGGCCAAGCCGGTGGACGTGGTGGCGGCGCTGGCCGCAGGCCTGTTCAGCACCGACGGCCTGATGGCCGACGTGCTGGCCAGCCTGAATTCAGGCGAACTGGCGCAACGCCGGTTTCGTGAGATTGCACGCGTGGCGGGCCTGGTGTTTGGGGGCTACCCGGGTGCACCCAAGAGCCTGCGCCAGGTGCAGGCGTCGAGCAGCCTGTTCTTTGAAGTCTTCCGCAAATACGACGCCGGCAACCGGCTGCTGGGCCAGGCGCAAACCGAAGTGCTGCAGCAAGAGCTGGAACTGGCGCGCCTGACGCACACGCTGCAGCAACTGGCCACCTGGCCCCCCGACTTGGTGGCCCTGGCCGCACCCAGCCCCTTTGCGCTGCCGCTGATGGTGGACCGGCTGCGCGAACAGCTGAGCACCGAAAAACTGAAAGACAGACTTGACCGCCTGCTGGCCGAGTCGGCCGCTGTGCTGGACGCACCGCCCCGGCCCACGCTGCGCCGCCGCCGCCAGCCCCTGCAAGGCAGCGGCACGTAACCGCGCTGTACCGCCCCGCAGCGCCCAGCGGCTACGATTTGCCCATGTCATGGAACCCCAAAAAACTTGCTGCCACAGTGTTGGCGACCGCCAGCCTGCTGGTTTCACAAGCCCAAGCCCAAGCCCAGGCACCGCAGAGCGCCGTGGAGCGTTTGTCGTGGCTGGCCGGGTGCTGGCGCAGCGACGGCGCCGACGCGGGCAGCGGCGAGCACTGGACGCCGGTGGCCGGTGGCACCCTGCTGGGCGTGGGCCGCAGCGTGCGCCAGGGTGCCACCGTGTCGCATGAATTCATGCAGATCCGCGAGGCCGCCGACGGCAAGGTGGTGTTCATCGCGCAGCCGGCCGGCAAGGCCGAAACCGTGTTCACGCTGATGGCTGGCGGCGCCACCGAAGCCAGCTTTGAAAACCCCGAGCACGACTTTCCGCAGCGTGTGATCTACAGGCTTGAAGGCGCGGGCCGGCTGCGTGCGCGCATTGAAGGCATGCGTGCCGGCGTGCCACGCGCGATGGACTTTGCCTACACCCGCGTGGCCTGCGACGCGCAGCCGGCCTTGCCCGACGCCTTTCAGGGCCTGCCCTGGGGTGCCACCGAAGCGCAGATGGCCTTGCGCTTTGGCCCGGCGCTCAAGCGCGCCGAATGCACGCTGCAAGAGCGCCGCAGCCCCACGCGCCCGGCCGAGGCCTGTGACCACCCGGTGCTGGCGCCCTATGCCGTGGCTGGTGTGCCCTTCAAGCTGGACTTGCAGGTGGACAGCACAGCGCGCCAGTTGGTGCGTGTGGTGCTGAGCCATGCGGCAGACGTGGGCCCGACAGCCGCCGACAACGGCTGGGGCGAAAAACACCGCCTGCTGCGCCAGTTGCTGACGCAGCGCTACGGCGGGCCCGAGTCCACCCACATCACCACCGACGAAGGGGTGTCGCGCGCCACTGCGCGCTGGCGGCGTGGCGACACGCTGATCGAGCTGAATTCCACTTTCCACAACCGCAGCGGCGCGGCCGGGCGCGACCATGTCGAGATCGTCTACCAGCCGGTCACGGCGGGAGATGCGGGCAAGTTGTAGCGCCGGCTGTGCCAAGGGGTGGCCGGCTGCGCCTGGGGCATGATGGCGGCCAGGAACGAAGGGCTGGATGTGAAAACACGACGCTGGCGCTGGGCCGCCCACAACACGGCTGGCGCATGGATGCTTGCGGTGGCGCTGTGCGGCCACGCACCGGCCTGGTCGGCCAGGCCGGCAGCCAAACCCGCCGAGCCGCCGCTGCAAGGCACCGTCACCAAGGTCACCGACGGCGACAGCCTGTGGTTCACGCCCAGCGGCCAGGCGCACATCGTGGTGCGCCTGGCCGACATCGACGCACCCGAGACCTGCCAGAACTGCGGCCCTGAAGCGCGCCAGGCGCTGGCCGACATGGTGATGGGCAATCCCGCGCTGCTGCAGACCAAGGGCCGTGACGTGCATGGCCGTGTGCTGGGCGCGCTGCGGGTGGACGAGTTGGACGTGGGCACGCGGCTGGTGGAAGACGGCCAGGCCTGGAGCAGCCGCAGCCGCTGGGACCAGGGCCCGCTCGTCAAGCAAGAACGCATGGCGCGTGCGCTGCGGCGCGGCCTGCACGCCACGGGCGACGCCGAAATGCCACGCAACTTCAGGGTCCGGCATGGCCCCTGCGCCGCCGGCCCGGCACGATGATCAGCTGCAGGTTGCGGCCTGCGACCCGGCTACTTGACGCGCACCCAGCGCAGTTCCATGGTGTCGTTGGGCCACTGCACGGCCTGCACCTTCTTGGCCATGGCCCAGGTCAGCACGCGGCGGTAAAGCGGCACCAGGGGCAGGTCGTCGGCCACCAGGCGCAGCACGGTGGCCACCATGGCGCGGCGGCGCGTGGCATTGGGCTCGGTGCGGATGTTGTCGATGAGCGCGTCGAGCTTGGCATTGCTGTAGCGGCCGGCGTTGAAGCTGCCGAGGCCGCTGCGGTCGTGGCTGCGGAACAGGCCGTTGAGTGAATTCCACGCGTCGGGGCTGGCCGTCCAGCCGTATTCCACAAAGCTGGCCGTGCCCTGCGTGAGCTTGGGGAAGAACTGGTTGCTGGGGCTGGCACGCAGCGTGGTGCGTATGCCCACTTGGGTGAGCATGGCGGCCACCGCCTGGCAGACGTTTTCACGCCAGGCCACGTTCACGCAGTTCAGCGTGATGGCAAAACCG
>CAZUKT010000114.1:0-10266 GCA_964620975.1 uncultured Rubrivivax sp.
CTCGCGCAGAGTTGCTCGAACATCACCGTGTGGCGGTGGAACGGAGCCACCCACGACACATGCTCCGCGACGACACACCGGCACGTTTTGCCGCCTACGGCTGGCAGGTCGTGGGCCCGATAGACGGCCATGATGTGGACGCCGTGGGCCGCGCATTGGCCCATGCCCGCGCCAGCACGCACAAGCCCACGCTCATCGTCTGCCGCACCACCATCGGCCAGGGTTCACCCAACCGCGCCGGCACCGCCAAGGCGCATGGCGAGCCCTTTGGCGCCGACGAGATTGCCAAGACACGTGCCGCCATCGGCTGGCCGCATGCGGCCTTCGAGATGCCGGCCGAGGTGCGTGCGCTTTGGGACGCCACCGCCGCCGGTGCCGCACACGAGGCGGCCTGGAACACACGCTTTGCCGCCTACCGCGCGGCCTTTCCGGCCGAGGCGGCCGAATTCGAACGCCGCATGGCGGGTGACTTGCCGGCCGGTTTTGATGCGTTGGTACAAGACACGATCAAGGCCTTTGCCGACAAACCCGAGGCTGTGGCCTCACGCAAGTCATCACAAAAAGTGCTGGCCGCGCTGGCACCGCAAGTGAGCGAAATGCTGGGTGGCAGTGCCGACCTGACGGGCTCCAACCTGACCGACTTTCCGGGCTGCGGCCCACGCCACATCAGCTATGGCGTGCGTGAATTCGGCATGGCCGCCATCATGAATGGCGTGGCGCTGCACGGCGGGTTTATCCCTTACGGCGGCACCTTCCTGACCTTCAGCGACTACAGCCGCAACGCCATCCGCATGGCCGCGCTGATGAAAAAACGTGTCATCCACGTCTTCACGCACGACAGCATCGGCCTGGGTGAAGACGGCCCCACGCACCAGAGCGTGGAGCACGTGCCTTCACTGCGCCTGATCCCGCAGCTCGACGTCTGGCGCCCCGCCGACACCATTGAAACGACGGTGGCCTGGGCCAGCGCGCTGCAGCGGCGTGACGGGCCGGCCGCATTGGCCTTGTCGCGCCAGGTGCTGCCGGTGGTGAGCACACCCGCGCTGGCACCGGCCATTGCCCAAGGCGGTTATGTGTTGTCTGAAGCGGCCGGCGGCGCACCGCAGGCCGTGATCATCGGCACCGGGTCTGAATTGCAATTGGCGCTGCAGGCGCAGGCCCTGCTGGCTGCGGCTGGTGTGGCCGTGCGGGTGGTGTCCATGCCCTGCAGCAATGTGTTCGACCGCCAGAGCATGGCCTACCAAGACGGCGTCTTGCCACGCGGCTTGCCGGCCGTGGCCGTGGAAGCGGCGCAGCCTGACTTCTGGCGCAAGTACGTGGGCCGCGAAGGGGCGGTGGTGGGCATGGCCGGCTTTGGCGAGTCGGCCCCGGCGGGTGCGTTGTACAAGCACTTTGGCATCACGGCCGAGCATGTGGTGGCCGAGGTGCGGCGCTGCATGGAGGCTTGAAGCCAATGCACCTGCCGCCCGCCAAGGCAGGCACGCAAAGTTGTGCCACCGCAAGGGGCGGCGCTGGGCACAAGGCTAGGCTGCGGGCAACGTAGCCGGCTCTACAGGTGGCCCCATGACGAAGCGTGCGCAAGGTTTTGCATCGCTCTGTACCCTGGCGCTCTGCCTGAGCCTCGGTTTCGTCCCTGCCACGCGGGCAGCGCCCGTGCCCGGTCAAGGCACCTGGGAAACCACCCTGCAGCCGCGTGACCTGAACCGCGATGGCGTCGCCGACGCGTTTTATGACACCGTGCTCAACATCACCTGGCTGGCCGATGGCAATGCACTCGACGATGTCTACGGCAACATGGGCCGCATCAACTTGCCGAATACGCAAGACTGGGTGAGCAATCTCAACGTCTTCGGCATGCGTGGTTGGCGGCTGCCCATGATGAAAGACACGGGTGCGCCGGGTTGCGTCGAGGTGGCCATGGCTGGCACCGATTGCGGTTTGAACGTTCAGACCATCTCTGCCGACGGGCAAACGGTGTACAGCGAACTGGGCCATCTCTTCTACGTCACGCTGGGCAATCTGGCCATGTGCAGCCCTGACAGCACCGACCTGCAGGACTGCATCGAACAACCCGGCTGGGGCTTGTCCAACACAGGCGGGTTTCGGCGCCTGCAGGACTGGATTTACTGGACGGGCGTGCGAGACGTGACCGATCCGCAACATCGGTCCTGGGTGGTGCACATGCGTTTTGGGGCGCAGTCTCCCGCTGGCAACAGTGGGCCAGACGCGGGCTTTCACGCCATCGCCGTCCACCCCGGCGACATCGGCATGCCAGAGCCTCCCACCAGCACCTTGGTGCTGGGCAGCCTGTTCGGCCTCTGGCTGGCCACAAGGCGCGGCACACGCTGAAGCCGCAACGGCAGTCGGGTGGCAGGGGCCATGCCAAACTTGGCCCGTCGACACTGCCGCACTTTGCCGCCATGCAACTTGACATGCTCCTTCACCGTTTTTCCGTGCAAGTGCTCGCTCTCGGCTTTGCCAGCTTGGGCCTTGCGCCGTTTCCGGTGCTGGCACAGCCGGCGGCCGCAGCACCCGCCCCGGCCTGCCCGGCCTTGCTGCAGCACACCTTGCCGCGCCTGCAGGATGAAAAACCGCAGCCGTTGTGTCAATACGCCGGCAAGGTGCTGCTGGTGGTCAACACGGCCAGCTACTGTGGCTTCACGCCGCAGTACCAGGGGCTGGAGGCCCTGCACGCCAAGTACGCGGCGCGGGGCCTGGTGGTGCTGGGTTTCCCGTCCAACGACTTCAACCAGGAAGACGCCGACAGCAAGAAAACTGCCGACCTGTGCTTCAACACCTACGGCGTCAAGTTCCCCATGTTCAGCAAGACCGCAGTCAAGGGTGCGGGTGCGCACCCGGTATTTGCCGCGCTGACGCAGGCCACGGGCCAGGCGCCCAGCTGGAACTTCAACAAGTACCTGGTCGGCCGCAACGGCCAGCCAGTGGCGCACTACGGCAGCCGCGTGGAGCCGGGCAGCAAAGAACTGGTGGCCGCGATAGAAAAGGCCTTGGGCAGGCCCTGACGCGCCGCGGCTACTTCAGCGACTCGATCAGGTCCACGTATTCCTGCATCGCGTCGTCGCCGCCCTTGCCCTTGATGGCGGCCCAGGCGTCGTACTTGGCGCGGCCGACCATGTCGGTGAAGCCGGGGCGCTTGCCTTCCACGTCGCCTTCGCTGGCCTGCTTGTACAGCGCGTACAGCTTGAGCAGCGTCATGTTGTCGGGCTTCTCCGGCAGCTTCTTGCTGTCGGCCACGGCGGCGTCGAAGGTGGCTTTGAGCTTGGACATGGCAAGGGGCTCCGGGCAAGGCGGCCTGCACACAGGCCGGGTAGAAGTCGTGGGTGAAAATCGCAACTTGACGGGGCCCATGTTACCCAGCATCGTGGCCGGCTCAGAACAACAACCGCCCAGGAGTAACCCCCATGACCGACGCAGCACGGCGCATGTCGCGCGTGGACACCGCTTGGCTGCGCATGGACAACGACGTCAACCTGATGATGATCGTTGGCGTGTGGCTGCTCACGCCGGCCATCACCATGGATGCGCTGCGCGAGCGCATTACCGACAAGCTGCTCAAGTACGAACGCTTCCGCCAGAAGGCGGTGGTCGACGCCATGGGTGCGATGTGGGTGGACGACGAGCACTTTGACATCGCACGCCACGTGCTGCCCAAGTCCTTGCACCCCGAACCCGGTGAAAGCGAGCGCCACGCGCTGCAGCGTGCCTGCGGTGACCTGGCCATGACGCCGCTGGACCCGCGCCACCCGCTGTGGCAGTTTCACCTGGTTGAAGACTACGAAGGTGGCAGTGCACTCATTGCGCGCATCCACCACTGCATCGGTGACGGCATTGCGCTCATCAGCGTCATGCTCAGCATCACCGACGGTGGCACAGACCCGCCCAGGCGCCGCAAGAAGACCCACGCCGAAGACGCCGAGCACGACTGGCTCAGCGACGCCGTGCTCAAGCCGCTGACCGAGCTCACCACCAAGGCCATTGGCATGTACGGTGGCGGCCTGGCCAAGGCCGCCGACATGCTGGCCAACCCGCAGCAGCCGCTGCTGGGCTCCATGGACATGGCGCGCACGGGGCTGAAGGTGGTGAACGACGTGGCCGCGCTGGCGCTGATGCCCGACGACTCACCCACGCTGCTCAAAGGCAAGCCCAAGGGCCGCAAGGTGGTGGCCTGGAGCGAGCCCATGTCGCTGGAGCACGTCAAGACCATTGGCAAGGGCCTGGGCTGCACCGTCAACGACGTGCTGCTGTCGTGTGTGGCCGGCGCCATTGGCGACTACCTGCTGGCACAGGGCCAAGACCCGGCGGGCAAGGAAATACGCGCCATGGTGCCGGTCAACCTGCGCCCGCTTGAAAAGGCCTGGCAACTGGGCAACCGTTTTGGCCTGGCGCCGCTGGTGCTGCCCATTGGCGTGGCCAACCCGGTGGAACGTGTCTACGCCGTGCGCCAGCGCATGAACGACATGAAGGGCAGCTACCAGCCGCTGCTGGCCTTTGCCGTGTTGTCGGTCAGTGGCCTCTTCATCAAGCCGGTGCAGGACGCCATCCTGGGCCTCTTTGCCAAGAAGGCCACCGCCGTGATGACCAACGTGCCGGGGCCCGCAGTGCCGCTGCAGTTTTGCGGCAGCACCTTGCGCCAGAACATGTTCTGGGTGCCGGCCTCGGGCGACATCGGCGTGGGCGTTTCCATTCTCAGCTACGGCGGGGGGGTGCAGTTTGGCCTGATCACCGACGAACAACTCTGCCCCGATCCGCAGCAGATCGTGGACAGCTTCGAGCCCGAGTTCAACAAGCTCACCTGGCTGGCCATGATGTTGCCCTGGGCCGGGCAAGACTGAATCGCCCCCACATTCACAAACAAGCAAGGAGACCCGCATGACCATCACCGTTGCCATCGACCTGGGCTATGAATTCACCGTCAAGGCGGGCTTCAAGGACGTGTTTGACCTGGTGTCTGACGTGCCCACCTCGGTGAGCCACTTCCCCAAGGTGCACCAGCTCACCGACCTGGGCGGCGGTGTCTACCGCTGGGAGATGGAAAAGGTGGGCACTGCGCAGGTCAACATCCAGACCGTGTACGCCAGCAAGTACGTGTCTGACCGCAAGAAGGGCAGCGTGGTGTGGACACCAGTCAAGGGTGAAGGCAACGCGCTGGTGGGCGGCAGCTGGAAGGTGGTGGAAGGCAAGAAAGGCACGGCGCTTGAATTCAAGGTCAAGGGCACGGTGGACGTGCCGCTGCCAGGGTTGATGAAGATGGTGGTGGCACCCATCGTGAGTGGCGAGTTCGAGAAGCTCGTTGAAAAGTACATCGACAACCTGATCAAGAAGTTTGGAGGCGAAGTCGAATAGGCCGGCACGCCAAACCCACGCCAAACCCACGCCAAACCCACGTAACACCCGCGCCAATCGCGCGTAAAACCCGCGCCAGACGCGCGCTGACCCGGCCCTGAGCCGCCCGCCATGGACCTGAGCCGCTTTCCTCGCCGCCGCTACACCGCCTACGCCACGCCACTGGAGCCGCTGCCGCGTTTCAGTGCCGCGTTGGCGGCCACCTGCCCCGGTGGCCGCGGGCCCGAGGTCTGGGTCAAGCGCGACGATCTGCTGGGCCTCTTTCCCGGGGGCAACAAAACGCGCAAGCTTGAATTTTTGGTGGCCGACGCACTGGCGCAGGGCGCCGACACGCTGGTCACCTGTGGCGCGCCGCAGTCCAACCACTGCCGCATCACGCTGGCGGCGGCTGCCAAAGAAGGGCTGAAGTGCCGCTTCGTGATTGAAGAGCGTGTGCCCGACAGTTTTCATGAACACGCCAGCGGCAACCACTTCATGTTCCGCCTGATGGGCGTCGAAGCCATCACCGTGGTGCCGGCGGGCACGCCCATGGCGCCGGCCATGCAGCACGTGGCCGATGAACTGGCGGCGCTGGGCCGCAAGGGCTACATCATTCCCGGCGGTGGCTCCAATGCGCTGGGCGGCCTCGGCTACGTGGCCTGCGCACAAGAACTGCAGCAGCAGTGTTTTGAGCAAAGCCTGCACTTTGACCGCGTCGTGGTGGGCTCAGGCAGTTCGGGCACCCACGGCGGCTTGCTGGCGGGTTTTGAGGGTGGCAACGTGGCCACGCCCATCACCGGCATCGGCGTCAGCCGCGACCCGGCTGATCAAGAGCCCCTGGTGCACAAAGAGGCGCAGGCGGTGCTCGACCTGCTGCGCGTGACGCTGCAAGTGCCACGTGAGGCGGTGGTCAGCGTGGGCGGCTACTGGCAGCCCAAGTACTCAGTGCCCAACGCGCGCATGGTGGAAGCCGTGCAACTGCTGGCGCGCACCGAAGCGCTGCTGCTGGACCCGGTGTACACCGGCAAGATCATGGCCGGCTTGATGGGCCTGGCGCGCGCGGGCACCATCGCGGCCGGTGAGCGTGTGCTGTTCTTGCATACGGGCGGCCTGCCGTCCTTGCACGCCTATGAACCGGCAGTGCTGGGCCAGGTGCCGGTGGCGCCCTGAAGGTCCCCCCCTCTCCCCAAAAGAACCCCGACGCGCCGCGCCCGATGCTGGCCGGTAGCGTTGTGCTGAACCGATTCCCGGCCCGGCCGGCGCTTAGGTTGGAAGCCAACTGGCCAGGTGGTCAGGGTGTCTCGTCCTGCAATCGGCGCAGCTTTCGATACAGCGATCGCTCGCTGATGCCCAACTGCCGGGCCAGCGCAGCGCGGCTGCCTGCGTGGGCCTGCAGTTGCGCAAGCAAGGCCGCGCGCTCGACATCTCGCAACAAGGGGCCCGCCTGACCCGGTGCCGTTGCTGACGCCGGCGTCAGCGTCGGCCCGGCAGCCGCCGGACTGGGCCGCGCAGTGTGGGCAATGTCCACGCCCAAGGCCAGGCGCACCGCAGCCAGGCCGATGACCGCACCGTCGCTCAGCAGCGCGGCGCGCTCCAGCACATTGCGCAGCTCACGCACGTTGCCGGCGAAGGGGTGTGCCTGCAACTGCGTCAGGGCCTCGGGCGCCAGGTGCAGGCGCCGCTGCGGGGCCACCCGGGCCAGCAGTGCGGTGGACAGCAGCGGTATGTCGCTGGCCCTTTCACGCAAAGCCGGCAGGCGGATGGGGAAGGTGCACAGCCGGTAATACAGGTCTTCACGAAACCGCCCCTGCGCCACCATGCCTTGCAAGTCGCGGTGGGTGGCCGACACCACACGCACGTCAGTGCGGCGCAGTTCGGTGCTGCCCACGCGGCGGTAGGTGCCGCTTTCCAGCAGGCGCAGCAGCTTCACCTGCATGGCCAGCGGGATGTCGCCCACCTCGTCCAAAAAAAGTGTGCCACCGCTGGCTGCTTCCACCAGCCCCGGCTTGCTGGTGTTGGCGCCGGTGAAGGCGCCCCGCTCGTGGCCGAAAAGTTCACTTTCAAACAGGGTTTCGGGCAGGCTGGCGCAGTCCACCACCACCAGCGGCGCGCTGCTGCGCGGGCTGGCTTCATGCACGGCGCGTGCCACCAGTTCCTTGCCGGTACCCGATTCACCCAGCAGCAGCACGCTGGCTTCTGAAGGCCCGACACGCGCCACCAGCGCCAGCATTTGCTGGAAAGCCGGCGCGCGGCCGATCAAGCCCTGCGCGGCGGGCTGGCCGTGGGCCACACGCAGGGGCTCCATCTTTTCAATGAAGAAGGCGGGCTCACCGCTGGCGTCCTTCAGCGGCGCCAGTTCAATGTTGACGTAGGCCTCGCCCTGTGGCGTGTGGTGCAGGTGCAGCACACGCTCACGCTGGCCCGACTGCCGGGCGCGTGCCAGCGGGCAGCTCTCACCGGCCTGGTCACACGGCACGCTGAAGTGATGCGAGACCTCGTAGCAGGTGCGCCCCACCACCGAAGTCTGCGGGCTGAACTGCCGCCGGTAAGCCGCGTTGGCCGCCACGATGCGGTACTGGCGGTCAAACAGGATGTGGGGCTCGGGCAGGCCTTCCAGGTAAGACACCAGTTCGGGCAGGACGGTACTCATGTCGCTGGGTGGTCAGGCAGGGGGGCAATTGCGCGGGGCGTTGTCTGCCAGTATGGCAGCAGCGCTGCCGATATGGCAGTAACGACAGTGCCAAATTGGCAGACAAGAAGGCTCAAAAATCTCCAAGCTGTTGTTTTGTATGGAATTTTTTCTTCACTCGGATGTGGCACGGCAATTGATAGCAATTGCACAGGCGTCAGATCGACGGCCTGGCCGGTACGGCCCAGGGTGCCAGCCGCCACCACGACCACCACGATGCCAGGAGATCCGCTTGAACACACCGCACGTCCTTGCACCCTTGTCCAGTGCAGCCGCCGACCCCGAACGCCGGCTGTGGCTCATGGCCACCGGCGTGGCGGGCGGTGCGGCCGCCGTGGCCACCGCCGTGCCCTTCGTCAGCACCTTGGGGCCCAGCGAACGCGCCAAGGCCATGGGTGCGGCTGTGGAGGTGGACATCGGCGACATCCCTCCCGGCGGCAGCAAGACGGTGGAATGGCGTGGCAAGCCGGTGTGGATACAGCGCCGCACGCCTGAAACGGTGGCGGCGCTGAAGACGCCGTCGCCCGACCTGGTGGATCCGTTGTCGGCGCGCGACCAGCAGCCCGCCTATGCCCGCAATGCCCTGCGCGCCCTGCGGCCAGACATCTTTGTGGCCGTGGGCATCTGCACGCACCTGGGCTGTTCACCCACTGCAGTGGCCGCCGGCAGCGCCAACCCCAGCGTGGGTGAAGGCTGGTCGGGTGGCTTCTTCTGCCCCTGCCACGGCTCCACCTTTGACGCCGCCGGGCGTGTCTTCAAGAACAAGCCCGCACCCACCAATCTGGAAGTGCCCCCGCACCACTACCTTGGGGACACGCGGTTGCTCATCGGCGAAGACGGCCCTGCTTGACACGACCGGCCCACCGCCAGGCACGCACCATGTACTTCAGGATCTTGCATGACGAAACCACCGGCGCGGTGAGCTACCTGCTGGCCGATCTGCAAGCCGCCGAGGCCGTGCTGGTGGACCCCCAGGCCGCCGACGTGCCCGTGCTCGCGGCCATGCTGGCCGAGCACCGGCTGCAATTGCGCTGGGTGCTGCGCACGCATGAACACGACCGTGTGCGCCCCGGCGAAGCCCAGGCACTGGCTGCCTTGCAGGCGCCGCAAGTGCAGCACCGCCCACCCGGGGCCATGCCCGTGCTGGTGTTTGGCCATGAGCACCTGCAGGTGCTGCCCACACCCGGCCACACGGCGCAATGCCTGAGCTTTGGCTGGCGTGACCGTGTGTTCTGCGGCGGCCTTTTCACGGTGGACGACTGCCCCTACCAGCCGCGCCCGGCGCTGCCCGATGCCCTGTGGCGCAGCGCCACGCAAACCGTGTTTGCGCTGCCCGCCGAGACGCTGGTCTTTTGCGGTCATGCCCGCAGCGGCCGCGCCGTGAGCACGGTGCATGAGCTGCGCCGCTGGCACCCGTGGCTGGGTGGCACCAGCCGCGATGAATTCCTGGCCCGTGTCGGCTCGCCGCCGCTTGCCGGCACAGGCCGTGCACCCATGCATGCCCCGGCACAAGCCGCACCGCCCTTTGCAGTTCACCCTTGAACCCACCATGACCACCACCCCCCACACTGTTGCAGCCGAAGACGACGCCGTAGAAATGGTGTCGCTCTACGCCAAGCAAAAGAAGATCTACGCACGCTCGGTCACGGGCCGTTTTGTCAACTGGCGCTGGGGCTTTGTGTGGCTCACGCAAGTCATCTTCTACGGCCTGCCCTGGCTGATGTGGGGCGACCGCCAGGCGGTGCTGCTGGACGTGATGACGCGGCGCTTTTACATCTTCGGCCTCGTCTTCCACCCGCAGGACTTCATCTACCTCACGGCCTTGTTGCTGGTGTCGGCCTATTCACTGTTTCTCTTCACGGCGGTGGCCGGCCGGCTGTGGTGCGGCTATGCCTGCCCACAAACCGTGTACAGCGAAATCTTCATGTGGGTGGAACGCAAGATCGAAGGCGACCGCAATGCACGCATGAAGCTCGACAGTGGCCCGCTCACCGCCAGCCGCCTGGGCCGCATGGGCGCCAAACAAGCCGTGTGGGTTGCCATCGGGCTTTGGACGGGCTTTACCTTCGTCGGCTACTTCACGCCCATCCACACGCTGGCGGCTGAAGCGCTGAGCCTGGGCTTTGGCCCCTGGGAGACCTTCTGGGTGCTGTTCTACGGCTTCGCCACCTACGGCAACGCCGGCTTCATGCGCGAACAGGTGTGCAAGTACATGTGCCCCTACGCGCGCTTCC
>CAZUKT010000115.1:0-10251 GCA_964620975.1 uncultured Rubrivivax sp.
CGTGCGGCTGGCCACCCATGCCGCCGTGGAACTGTCCGCGCAACTGGACGAGACCGTAGGCGTGGCGGTATGGGGCACGCACGGGCCCACCGTCGTGCACTGGGAACTGGCGCGCAGCCCGGTGAGCATGAACCTGCGCGTGGGCGCCGTGTTGCCGGTGCTTGGCTCGGCCACCGGCCTGGCCTTTGCCGCCTGGTTGCCCGAGGCGGACAGCGCACCGCTGATGGACGTTGCGGCACTGGCCGACGAAGAACTGCCTTCACGCCTGCAGCTGGTGCGGGACACCGGCGTGGCGCGCATGGCCACGGCTTCGAGCTTCGTGGATACGCCGTCAGTCCACGTGCACGCGGTCAGCGTGCCCGTGTTCGATGCCAGTGGCCGCATGCTGCTGGCACTGACCGCGCTGGCGCAGAGCAGCCGCCTGGATATCGGCCTGGACGCGCCCGTGCCACGTGCGCTGAAGGCCTGCGCCGACGACCTGACGCGGCGTATTGCAGGCTGATGGCCCGCCGGCCGCACGCCGCGTCAGCGCCCCTTGGCGCGCTCGGCCTCGAGCAGGGCACGCCCAGAATTGGCCAACACCTCCAGCGCCCGATACAACGCAGCCAACTCGTCGCTGGCCAGTACGCCTGCCAGGTCTCCGTTGAGGGTGCACGAACGCGCAAGCACCTTCCGGAACAGCGTCCGACCAGCCGGCGTCAGCGTCAGCCGGACACTGCGTCCGTCACCTTCATCGGGCGCGCGTGCGACCAGGCCGCGCTCGGCCAGCGACGCGATGGTGCGGCTGCCCTGCGCGATGGGCACATCGGCCTCCTGGCAGACCTGGGCCAGCGACAGCGCGCCGTCCGCATGCAGATTGCCCATCAGGCGCCACTCGACGCCGGTGATGCCGAAATCGCGGCCGTAGATCAGATAGGCGGGCTTGGTGATGTAGTGCGTCGCCTTTTGCAGCCGGTAGGCCAGCAGGTCCCGGATGGCCGGCGCGTCGGCTGCGGCGGCCTTGGCAGTTCTCTTCATGCTTGGCAGTCGTCGGTGGAGGGGCCCAGGGCGCCGCTGATTGACAAGGTGGCGCCAGCGCGACCATGATGCCCAATTATTGATTGACAGTGTCAACTAAATCAATCGGCGACTGCTGCAGCGGCCGGTCTGACCCGAGGAGCCAAGCATGGAATTGACCGGCGGCCAGGCACTGGCCAGGCAACTGGTGGCTGAAGGCGTGAGCGACGTGTTTGGCATACCGGGCGTGCAGCTCGACTGGGCCACCGACGCCTTGCTGGACGTGGCGGAGACCCTGCGCTACGTGGTGCCTCGCCACGAGCAGGCGGCCTCCTACATGGCCGACGGCTACTCACGCAGCACGGGCCGCGTCGGCGTGTGCATGGTGGTGCCAGGGCCCGGGCTGCTCAACGCCATGGCGGGGCTGGCCACCGCCTACGCCTGCAACTCGCGCGTGCTGTGCATCACGGGGCAGATCCCTTCGGCCTTCATCGGCCGCGACCAGGGCATGCTGCACGAGGTGCGCGACCAGTCGCGCACGCTAGGCTCGGTCACCAAGTGGCAGGCCCTGGCCACGCAGCCGCAGCAGATTCCGGGCCTGGTGCACGAGGCTTTCGTGCAACTGCGCAGTAGCCAGCCCCGTCCGGTGGGGTTGGAACTGCCACCCGACGTGCTGGCGGCGCGCGCCGAGATGGTCTGGCCCGACACGGTGCTTGGCCCTTCGGCACCAGACATCGATGAAGCCACCCTGGACATGCTCGCCGACAAGCTGCGCAGCGCCAGGTGGCCCGTGATCTACGCCGGCGGCGGCGCCCTGGCTGCACGCACCGGGGCCGCACTGGCCCGGTTGGCCGAGCGCCTGCAGGCCCCGGTGGTGATGAGCGACAACGGCCGTGGCGCCTTGTCGGCACGCCATCCGCTTGCGGCTACTGCCTTGGGCGGGCGCTGCCTGCTGCCACATGCCGACTTCGTGCTGGTGCTGGGCAGCCGATTCGTGGACGTGCAGGGGCGCGCCATGCACGCGGCGGCGGGCTGCGAAATGGCCTATGTCAATCTGAACCCGGCGCATGCCGGTGCACCGCGCCAGCCCGGCACCTTGCTGTGCGCCGAGGTTGGCGCCGTCGTCGAGGGCCTGGTGACGCGGCTGGACGGCCACCGCGCCAGCGGCCAGCGCGAGGCCGCCGTGGCCCAGGTGCGTTAGTGGTGCGACGCACAGATACGCCTCGTCTCGCCGCAACTGCAGTACGTGCAGGCGCTGCGTGGCGCCATCCCTGATGACGGCGTGCTGGTGAGCGAACTGACGCAGGTGGGTTACCTGGCCAACATCGCCTACCCGGTCTACAGCCCGGGCACCTACCTCACGCCCGGCTACCAGGGCACGCTCGGCTACGGCTTTGCCACTGCCATCGGTGCGGCGCTGGCAGACCCGTCGCGTGTCGTGGTGTCCATCAGCGGCGACGGCGGCTTTGGCTGGAACCTGCAGGAGTTGGCCACCGTGGCTCGCCACCGCCCGCGGCTGGCCGTCGTGGTGTTTGAGGACGGCGCCTTCGGCAATGTGCGGCGCATCCAGGCGCGTGTCTTCAAGCGGGAGATCGGTACCACCCTGTGCAACCCGGACTTCGTGGCCCTGGCAGGTGCCTTCGGCCTGCCGGCCGTGGCGGTGGACTCCCCGGCGGGCCTGGAGACGGCGCTGCGGGCTGCCATTGACAGCGGGGGCCCGGTCTTCATCCTGGTTCGCGTCGGCGTCATGCCCGGACCCTGGCACCTGATCCACACCTTCTCGCCACCGCCGAGCCCGGCCCCACCCAACCCGTTGGGCGAACCTGGCCAGCCCTAACACCGGAGTACTCCCGATGACCCTGAACCAGCAGCTCTACATCGGCGGTGTCTGGTGTGGTTCGGCCAGCGCCGAAACTGTGGCGGTGCACAACCCGGCCAATGGCCACGCTCTGGGCACGGCGCCGCGAGGTTGCACTGACGACGTGAACGCTGCGGTGGCCGCAGCGCGCCAGGCCCAGCCCGGCTGGGCAGCCACGCCCGCGGCCGAGCGCATCGCCGCACTGGACCGCATCCGCGCCGGGCTGGCGGCGCGCGCCGAAGAAGCCGCCCTGCTGATCACGCGCGAGATGGGTTCGCCGCTGTCGTTTTCACGACTGGCGCAACTGGGCATGCCGCTGAAGAACCTGGACTTCGCCGCACGTGCCCTGGCCCAGTGGCCCGAAGACGAATGCATCGGCCACACGCGTGTTGTGCGCGACCCGGTGGGGGTGGTGGCCGCGATCACACCCTGGAACTTCCCACTGCACCAGATCACGGCCAAGGTGGCTCCCGCGTTGGCCACAGGTTGCACCGTGGTGCTCAAGCCAAGTGAACTGACGCCATTTGATGCTGGTCTGCTGGCCGAGGTCATCCATGCGGCCGGTTTGCCGCCGGGTGTCTTCAACCTCGTGCCCGGCACCGGCGCCGCCGTGGGTGAAGCACTGGTCCGTCATCCTGGCGTCGACATGGTCAGTTTCACCGGGTCCACGCTGGCCGGGCGCCGCATCGCCACGTTGGCAGCCGAGACGCTCAAGCCAACGGCGCTGGAACTGGGAGGCAAGTCTGCCAACGTGGTGCTTCCAGGGGTGGACCTGGCCGCCGTGCTGGTGGCGGCGCTGAAGCAGGGCTGGGCCAACTCGGGGCAGGCCTGCGCATGCCTGTCGCGGCTGCTCGTGCCCCAGTCTCTGTACGCAAAGGCGCAGGAACTCCTGGTCGAGTTGGCGACCCAGTGGACAGTGGGCGACCCGATGGACCCGGCCACGAAACTGGGTCCGCTCGCCTCGCGCGCCCAGCAGACGCGTGTGCTGGCGCTGCTGGACTCCGGCATCGCAGACGGCTGCCGCGTGCTCACCGGCGGCACGGCACCGATGCCCGGCCTGGAGGCCGGCGCCTATGTCAGGCCCACGGTGCTGACCGGCGTGCGCGCCGACATGCGTGTGGCGCGCGAAGAGATCTTCGGCCCGGTGATCTGCCTGATGCCCTATGCCGACGAGGACCAGGCCGTGGCGATGGCCAACGACAGCGAGTACGGACTGTCGGGCGGTGTGTGGGCCGCCGATGCAGCCGAAGCCGAACGCGTGGCACGCAGGCTGCACACGGGCCAGGTGGTCATCAACGGCAGCCCGCTGAACCTGCAGGCGCCGTTTGGTGGCGTCAAGCACTCGGGCTGGGGCCGCGAGTACGGCCCCCACGGACTGCAGGCCTATGTCCAGCTCAAGGCCCTGCAGGGTGCTGTCCGAGTGGCCGATTGAGCGAAGCGGGCGGTCCCGCGCAGGGTGAACCCCAATTCGGGCACGGCCTACAGCGTCATATCATACGTGACACAGTCTCTCTATACGAGACATACGGCCCGCCGATACAAACCCCCCGCCCGCACACCGAGGAGCACCCCGCATGAAACTGGCCACCATCCGCCTGCAAGGCAAGGCAAGCGTGATCGCACGCGTCGAGGGCGACAACGCCGTGCTCGTGGACGTGCACGACATGGAAGAACTCATCGTTTCGGGCAACGCTGGCCTGGACAAGGCCGCACAGGCCATCGAAGCCGCCAAGAGCGGGCGCGCTGCGATCGTGGACGTGGGCAACGCCGACTGGATGGCGCCCAACCCGCGTGCGTCCAAGATCCTGGGCTGCGCGGTCAACAACAACGACCTCAACAAGCGCGCCTACAAGCCGATGAAGTCGCCCATGTTCTTCACCAAGGGCCGCTCGGCGCTGACGGGGCACAACAAGCCCATCGTGCTGCTGCCACGTCACGGCCGGTCCATTCCCGAGCCCGAGCCGGTGGCCGTGTTCAGCAAGCTGGCCAAGGACGTGCCGCAAGAGAAGATCATGGACTACATCTTCGGCTGGACGCTGACCAAAGACGTCACGGCCAGCGGCATCAAGTTCACCGAGGACTCCATCGCGCTGAACATGGACCCCAAGTTCACCGCACCGCACCACTTTGCGTGGCGCGAGAAGTTCGGCGACAACGACAACTACCTGTACTTTGTCTATCACTCGCGCTCCAAGGCGGCCGACACCTTTGCCGCGATGGGCCCGTGGCTGACCACCAAGGACGAGGTGCCCAACCCCAACAATCTGACGATCCGGGGCTATGTGGATGGCGAGATGTATTGCGAGGACAGCACCGCCAATTACTTCTTCCCGGTCGAGCGCGTGCTGCACGAGGCCAACGTGTGGTTCACCATGGAGCCGGGCGATTGCGTGCACTGCGGCACGGCATCCAAAGGCACTGAGAAGCACCCCAAGGGCAACATCGGCACCTTCCTGTCCGGCTACTCGAACACCGAGGTCGAGGTCGAAGGGCTGGGGCGCCTGTTCAACACCATCGACAACCGCAAGTGACGACTGCCATGCGCGATCCTGCACAGACCGACGCACACAGGGATTTGCACTCGTGAAGGTGGCGCCCAAGGTCGAGATCGACCGCATGACCTACCGCTACTGGATGGAGCGCGAGGAGCGCGAGTTCGTCGCTTTTGCCGACGTCTCGCTGGACGTTGCCGACGGCGAATTCGTCTGTATCTGCGGGCCCAGCGGTTGCGGCAAGACCACCTTGCTCAATGTCATGGCCGGCCTGCTGACCTATGACGAGGGCTCGATGCGCGTCGGCGGTGTTCCGGTCAATGGCGCCGGCGTCAGCCGCTCGATGGTGTTCCAGCACGCCAGCCTGCTGCCCTGGCGCACCGTGGCCGCCAACGTGCGCTACGGCATGGAAATGCAGCGCCGCTTCGACCGCGCGACCATGGACGCGCGCACGCAGCAGTTCGTCAAGCTCGTGGGCCTGGACGGTTTCGAGAGCCGGTACCCCTCGGAGTTGTCGGGGGGCATGCAACAGCGCGTGAACCTGGCACGTGCGCTGGCCACCGACCCCGAGGTGCTGCTGATGGACGAGCCCTTTGCCGCGCTCGACGCGCAGACACGCGAATTCATGCAGGCCGAATTGCTGAAGATCTGGTCGCGTGCCGGCAAAACGGTGGTCTTCATCACGCACCAGATCGACGAGGCCGTGTTCCTGGCCGACCGAGTGGTGGTGATGGGCACGCGGCCGGGACGCATCAAGGGTGAATTCCAGATCCCGTTTGCGCGCCCGCGCACGCTGGCGGTCAAGCGGGACCCAGAGTTCCTGAAACACTGCGACCAGATATGGAACCTCATCGAAGAAGAGGCCGCCCGCATCAACGTCATCAGCGAGGCATGAGTCCGGGACCCCCTATGTCGCCCACGCCACTGACCTCTCCCCCACCACCCACACCCCGACCGCGCCGCAAGAGCCTGTACCAGCGGCATGAACCGCTGCTGCTGGCCACTGCCGGCATGGCCTTGGTGCTGCTGATATGGCAAGCCTGCTGGAGCCTGGGCTGGATCTCGCCGCTGTTCTTCAGCGGACCCTCGGCGATCGCCGCCAAGTTCGTGGAACTGGTATCCACTGGCGAGTTGCAGCGCAACGCGTTCTTCAGCGGCCAGAGTTTCCTCATCGGCTTTGTGCTGGCCGTATTGGTGGGCGTGCCGCTGGGCATCTGCATAGGCTGGTACCGCCGGTTGAACCTGGCACTCAACCCGCTGATCAATGCCTTCTACGCCACGCCGCGCATTGCACTGTTCCCTCTGATCATCATCTGGTTCGGCATCGGGCGTGGTTCGGCGGTGTTCCTGGTGTTCCTGGCTGCGACGCTACCCATCCTGATCAACACCATCGCCGGCGTACGCAACATCGATGCCGATCTGCTGCGTGCCGCACGTGCCTTCTGTGCCACCGACAAGCAGATCTTCCAGACCGTCGCCTTGCCCTATTCCGTGCCCTTCATCCTGACCGGCGTGCGCCAGGCTGTGGCACACGGGCTGATCGCGGTGATCATCGCCGAGTTGTCGGTAGGCAACCAGGGCCTGGGCTTCATGATCTCCTACGCCGGCCAGACCTTTGCCACCGATACCCTGCTGGTGGGCGTGCTGACCACGTCAGGGGCCGGCATGTTCATGGGCTGGATCACCGAGCGGCTGCAGGCCTACTTCCAACGCTGGCGCCCGCCGCATTGATCGCCGGCTGGACCAGCCAAGGACCGCGATGAACCCGCTGCCGTTTCACGTCGACCACGCCCGGCCCGACGCCATGGCACCCGAGGAGTGGCAGGCCCGCGTCTTGCTGGCCAGTTGCTACCGGCTCTTTGACCACCTGGGCTGGACCGAGGGCATCTACAACCACATCACCCTACGTGTGGCGGGGCCCGAGGGCACACCCGCCTTCCTGATCAACCCTTACGGTCTGCATTACGCCGAAGTCACCCCGGGCAACCTGGTCAAGGTCGATCTGGACGGCCGGGTACTTTGCGGGTCGGCGCACCCGGTCAATGCCGCCGGCATGGTGATCCACTGCGCCGTACACCGCGGCCGTGCCGATGCCCACTGCGTGATGCACACGCACACCACGGCCGTGATGGCCGTAGCTTGCAAGGAAAGCGGCCTGCGCACCGACAACTTCTACAGCGCTCAACTGGCCGCGAAGGTGGCCTATCACGACTTCGAGGGCGTGACCACGCGCGCCGACGAAGGCCCGCGCATGCTGGCCAGCCTGGGGCAGCGGCCCATCCTGATGCTGCGCAACCACGGCGTGCTGGTGGCCGGCGCCGCGCTGTGCGAGGCCTTTGGACTGCTGTGGATGATGCAGCGTGCATGCGAAGTGCAACTGGCCAGCGACGCCATGGCCGGCCCCAACCGCCCCGTGCGCCCCGAAGTGCTGGCCGAGATCGACCAGCATGTTCAGGCCATGCGCCCTGCCGGTGCCCGCCCCGGAGAGATGCTGTTTGCCGGTCTGTTGCGCCGCGCCGGGATCACGCCGCAACGGCTGCTGGACGGCGGTAGCTGAGCGCCGCCGGCGCCAGCCACTCCGTCAGTACGAGGCCGCCAGCTTGCGGGTCTCTTCGGCCGCGACTCCCGCACCAAAGACCTTGCGGAAGTAGCCCTCGGCAATGAGCTTGCGGACCGGGCCCATGTCGATCACCTGCGTCGGGTCGAAAGTCTTGATTGCGGGCACATCGTCGGCCAGCCGGGTCATGGCGGACTTGATCGCTGCCTTCTGCACTAGCGGCACGCGGTCCAGCACTTCCTTGCTCTTGTAGATGTCGTACAGGCGCGTGGTATCGGCTTCATCCTGGGGGTCGAAGGCGCGGTAGGCCTGCACGGCCAGCGCCTTGTCGTCGTAGAAGCGCTGTATCGCCTCGGCGTGCGCCATGATCAGCCGCGAGGGCACATCGGCGTTGTCCTTGACCCAGCTCTTCTTGAAGACGTAGGCCGTGCTGACGAAGATGTCGGGGTGGTTGACCAGCAGGTCCAGCACGGTGAAGCCCTGCGCTTCGAGCTTGAAGTAGGCCGGGGCTACCATCAAGGAAGCATCGATCTGCCCGCCCTGCATCATCTTGGCACGCGCCGATGCGTCGGTGCCGGTGGACACCCACTGCACGTCACGCGCGCCCATGCCAAACTTTTCCAGCAAGTCCAGCGTGTACACGTATAGGGTGTCGCCCAGGCGGCCAATGCCGATGCGCTTACCCTTGAGGTCTTCAACCTTGTTGATCCCCTTCTGCGCAACGAGCGCGAAATTGCCCTTGTTCAGCGAACTGCCCATCATCACGAACGCGGGCTCACGCGTGGACGCGGTCAGGATCTGCTCGATGCCGTAGTTCACCATCTGCGCCTGGCCGCTGACCAGCATGGCAATGCCGGCGGGGTGCACGCCGAATTCCAGCGTCACGTCCAGCCCGTGCTTCTGATAGATCCCGGCGTGTTTGGCCAGCCAGAGCGGCCAGGAAGCGCCGGACCGCGTGGGGTAGGCCAGCGTGAGCTTGGTGCCTGACTGTGCGTGGCTCAAGGGCATGCCCACGCTTGCGGCGAGCGCCGTGGCGCCGACCTTGAGCACCGTGCGGCGCGCCATGCGGGGTTTGTTGATTTGATCCGTCATTTCTGTCTCCTTGTGTCCTTGCGCAATTGGTTGCGCATCGTGCCAATGCCCTGCACTTCCACCTCGACCACGTCGCCGTCGTCGAGGAAGCGCAGCGACTCATAACCGCATCCGTTGCCCACGGTTCCCATGGCCAGCACTTCACCGGGGTACAGGGTCTCCGACTGCGACAAGAAGCTGATACACCGTGCGATGTCGTGCTGCATGCCGCCGGACACCGAATCGCTGCGCAGTTCTCCGTTGACACGGGCCTGCATGCGCAGCGAATACGGGTCGGCAATTTCGTCGCGTGTCACGATGCAGGGACCGATGGCGTTGCCGGTATCGAAGTCCTTGCCCTTGGCCGGACCCATGCGGAAGGACGTCTCCTGCGCCTGCGCATCGCGGGCGCTGAAGTCGTTGTAGATGGTGTAGCCGAACACGGCGTCCATGGCCTCGGCTTCGGACAGGTTCTTGACCCTCTTTCCGATCACCACCGCCAACTCAAGCTCGTAGTCCATGCGCTGTGAAAACGAAGGCCACTCGATGACGGCATCGGGACCGACAACGCTGAAGCGGTTGCACTTGTAGTACAGCGGCCGGTCGTACCAGACACGCGGAATGTCAAAGACACCGCTGGCGCGGTGACGGGCCAGCGCGGCCTCAGGATCGGGTTCGGCCAGAGAACGCAGCCGCATCGACGACTGCAGCGCCTGCCGCACGTGGAGTTCATAGTTGGCAAAGTCGCGGATCTGCTCGGGCACAGGCAGTGGTGCGCACAGACTCAGCGCGCTGGCGTCCAGGTAGTCGGCGGGCGCTGCCTGGGCCACCCACTGGCGAGTCTGCTCCAACGCGAGGTCACCGGCACGGATCAAGTCCAGCATCGACGCAAAAGCGCCAGTCGGTACACCATGCCGGGTGGCCGCGTCGCAGAGGTCAAGCGCGGTGCCGTCTGCAGCAAGAGCAGCCAGCCTTGCGCCACGTTCACTTCGGTAGGTGATCAGCTTCACGTCTTGTCGCTCGGTGGACAGAAGTCCTGGTGAAGAAACGCGTCTCGCAATACGTGACACGGACTCGCCCATCGTAACGATCACACCTGTGGCGAGCGATGGGACTTACCCGACATCGGCAGCCCGAACGCAGGGGCAAAGCGATGGCATGTTGATGCCAGCCGTCAACGGAGGCCGGGTTCAGCGTGCGCAGGCCCCCCCCCACCCGGGCCGGCCGGAGGCCCATCAAGTCGAGTGCAGGCGCAATCGCAGGCATACCAATGCTGC